>NZ_JBHVXZ010000060.1:0-59923 GCF_042881395.1 Amycolatopsis sp. NPDC058278
CCCTGGCCACCCCCTCGGGGGCGAGCGCCGACGGGGCCGCCGGGGCGGTCGTCGCCGCGGCGGCCGGCGCCGGGGTGCGGTACTTCGACACCGCGCCCTACTACGGCTTCGGGCTGGCCGAGCGCCGGCTCGGCCGGACGCTGGCCCGGCTGCCCGCGGGTTCGTTCGCGGTGTCGACGAAGGTGGGCCGGACGCTGGCCGGCGACGGCTGCGTCTTCGACTTCTCCGCGGACGCCGTCCGCCGGGGGCTCGAGGGCAGTCTCGACCGCCTGGGCCTCGACCGCGTCGACATCGCGTACCTGCACGACCCGGACGACCACGAGGAGGCGGCCGCTGCCGAGGCGTGGCCGGAACTGTGCCGGCTGCGCGACGAAGGCCTGGTGTCCGCGATCGGCGTCGGGATGAACCAGTGGGAGATGCCCGCCCGGTTCGTCGAGCGGCTCGACGTCGACGTCGTCCTGCTCGCCGGCCGGTACACGCTGCTCGACCGCAGCGGTGCGCAGCTGCTCGACCTCTGCGGCGAGCGCGGGGTCGACGTGGTGCTCGGCGGGGTGTTCAACTCCGGCCTGCTCATCGACCCCAAGCCCGGCGCCTGGTTCGACTACGCCCCGGCGCCGGCGGACCTGCTGGCCCGCGCGCAGCGCATGCGCGAGGTCGCCGCCTCGGCAGGGTACGACCTGGCCGCGTGCGCGCTCGCGTTCGCCGCCGCGCATCCCGCGGTGACCTCGGTCCTGGTCGGTGCCACGAGCGCCGGACAGCTGCGGGCGAACGCTGAGGCCTTCCGCCGCGAGGTGCCGCCGGATCTCCTGCGGCGATTGGTTTCCTGCTAGCTCCCCATCACCCTCTGGAGAGTGCGATGACGCCCCCTGCCCAGAACCCGTTCTCCCGACGGCAGTTCGGCGCCCTCGCGGCCGCCGGGCTCGCCGCCGCGGCCGTGCCACCCGCGCTGGCCGGCCCGGCGGCCGCCGCCACGCCGGGCGAGCCGTACCAGCCCACCTGGCCGTCGGTCGACCGGCACCCGCCCGCGCCGGAGTGGTTCCAGGACGCCAAGTTCGGCATCTACTGGCACTGGGGCGCCTTCACCACCCCGGAGTTCGGCAGCGAGTGGTACGGCCGGAACATGTACATCCCGGGCAGCGGCGAGAACAAGCACCACAAGGGGACCTACGGCGACCCGGCAGTGTGGGGCTACGACCGGTTCATCGACGGCGGCACCGACGTGGCGGGGAACCGCGTGCAGTTCGCGCCGAAGCTCGGTGGCCCGCGGGCCGCACCTGAACTTGCTGGACCTGTTCGGCAAGGCCATCCGCGGGCAGGGCCTGAAGCTGCTGGTCGCGATGCAGAGCTCTGGCTGGCCAAGCTCAAGGAGGTGATCGACCGCGCGAAGCCCGATGTCCTCTGGCAGGACTTTTCGCTGAACTCGCCGGGCTACTGCATCAACAGCCGGCCGACATCGTCACGCCGTACTGGCTCACTGACGACGCGATCAGCAGCAGCAGCTGGAGCTACACCCGGGGCATCGGCTACTACTCGAGCACGCAGATGATCCACGCGCTGATCGACCGGGTCAGCAAGGGCGGCACCATGCTGCTCAACATTTCCCCGACGGTGGAAGGCACGATCCCGGCCGAGCAGCGGGCCGTGCTCGCCGACTTCGGCACCTACCTCGGCCGCGTCGGCGAGTCGATCTACGCCACGCGCGCCTGGGACGTCTACGGCGAGGGCCCGACCAAGATGGGCGGCGGCTCGTTCGTTTCGCCGAAGGTGGGCACCGCCAAGGACTTCCGGTTCACCCGCGACAAGGCCGGCCGCGTGCTCTACGCGACCGTGCCGGCCTGGCCCGGGGCCATGGCGGAGCTCACCACGCTGTCCGGCAAGCGGATCGACCTCAGCAGCCTGCGGCGCGTCGAACTGCTCGGTGCTCCCGGCGCGCTGAAGTACACCCAGGACGCGAGCGCGCTGCACGTCACGCTGCCCGCGGCGAAGCCGTACGAATCACCTGCCTACGTGCTCAAGCAGACCTTCGCGAACAGGATCCCGGTCGTGGGACCGGCGACCGGCGCGAAGGTGTTCGCCGAGCGTCGCTACGGCGGGGCGAGTGCGGCGCTGGGAGTCGGCAGCTACACCGCGGCGCAGCTGAAGGCCGTTCTGCCGAAGCCCGTTTCCGCGATCTGGCCCGGGGACGGCTACCCGGCTCTCGGCTACCCGGCCGACGACTTCACCGGGACTCCGAGCCGATTCCTCGTGGCCACGCCGGACGTGCGGGCGTCCGCCATCGTCTCGATGCGCGTGACGTTCGATCCCGCCCGGTGGTTCCGCATCGTCAACGTCACCAGCGGCCTCGCCGTGGACGGTGGCGGCGCGGTCGCGGCGGGCAGCAAGCTGAAGGTCTGGACCCCGGACGACAGCACGAACCTCCAGTTCGGCATCGAGGACGCCGGCGACGGGTTCGTCAAGCTGACCAACCGCACCAGCGGCCTGGTGATCGACGGGGCGGGCGCACCACCGCGGGCGGCAACCCGGTGCAGTCGGGCTACACCGGCGCGGTGAGCCAGCAGTGGTCGATCACCGACACCGGAGGCGGTGCCTGCGTGATCGCGAACCGGGCGAGCGGGCTGGTCCTCGACGGCGGCGGGAACGTGCCATCGGGCTCCCCGCTCAAGGTGTGGTCCGACGACGGCAGCCCCAACCTCCGGTGGCTGTTCTCCGTTGCCTGAGGTGCTCCTGGACGCCGTGACCGGTCTCCGGTCACGGCGCTCAGAGCTCGAGCCGGCCGTCGAGTTCCCGGATGTCGGCCAGGTGCGCGCGCAGCCAGCGTTCGGACGTGTCGACGTGCATCAGCGCGGCCGCGGTGGCCACCGCCGGGTCACGGTCGGCGAGCGCGTCGTAGATGGCCTTGTGCTGCGACAGCGTCACGTGCGTGACGCCGCGGTCGACGGTGCCGCGCCAGACCCGCGCGCGCAGGGTGCGCGAGGAGATGCCGTCCAGCAACGCGGTGAGGGTCTCGTTGCCCGTCGCGGTGACGACCGCCCGGTGGAAGGCGGCGTCGAGCACGGTGAGGCGTTCGACGTCCTCGACCGCATCGTGCATCGCGTCGAGCAGCTCGCCGACCGCGCGCAGCTGCGCGTCGGTGATCCGGGTGGCGGCCACGCCGGTCGCCGCGGGCTCGAGGAGCCGGCGCACTTCGGTCAGTTCGAGGACGCTGCCGCCCTGCATGAGCGCCACGGCGTTGCCGAGGCCTTCCAGGAGCAGGCTCGGCGCGAGACTGGTGACGTACGTGCCGTCGCCGCGGCGGACTTCGAGCACCCTGGCCAGCGCGAGCGCCTTGACGGCCTCCCGCGTGGGACTGCGGGAGATCCCCAGCTCGGTGGCCAGTTCGTGCTCGGGGGGCAGCTTGGAGCCCGCCGGGAACCGGCCGGACCGGACGAACTCCCGGATCCGGTCGATCGCTTCGTCGGTCAACGACCTCGCCATGGTCCTCCTCGGACAGCTCACCTGAAGAACCACCCTAGCATTCATATGATGTATACCCACAAAGGAGTCGCCGGTGTCGCGTGAGTTTGGGTGATTCGCCAGTTTCGACGAAAGGGCATGCTTGAGACATGTGATGTCTGGAACATCTTCTTACTTACTTGTAAGTTAGAACGCAGGACGACGACATTCGCCCCCGACGTGGCCGAGGCACGGGCCCGGGTCGATCCGTGAGTTCGTGACGCACATGGCGCGTGCCTACCCCGACTACTCGTTCACGCGCACAGGGCTCTACGCCGAAGTGAGCCGCCGCGCCGTGCTCGTCGCCTGGCGCTTCACCGGTACGTTCGCCAAGACCGGCAGCCGGGTCGAGTTCCACGGCGACGACCGGCTGGAATTGGGCGAAGACGGGCTGATCCACGCGTACCGCTGCCTGTACGACAACAAGTTCGTGCTCAGCCGGCTCGGCGGTGGCGCGGGGGAGCGGTGAACGACGCGGGTCCGGCCCGCCTGCCCGCCGCGGCGCGCCGGGCGGGGATCATCGAAGCGGCCGACGCCGAGTTCGCCGCGAACGGGCTGGCGGGCACCCGGCTGGAGGCCATCGCCGCCCGGGCCGGCATCTCGCACCCGCGGATCGTGCAGATGTTCGGCTCCAAGCGGAAGCTGTTCCTCGAAGTCGTGCACGCCGCCTACGACCGCATCGAAGCGGCGTTCGGGGGCGCCGAGCCGACGCTGGCCGCGCTGGGCGTCGCCTACGTGCGGCTCCTGCAGAGTGATCCGACGGTCGGCCTGGTGGTGCTGCAGGCCTACGCGGCGGCGGCGGACGAGCCGGTCCGCGAGGCGGTCCGCCGGCGGCACCTCGCCCTGATGGACTCGATCGCCGGGTTGACGGGCGCGGACGCGTTGCGGGTGCGGACGTTCTTCGCCACGGGCCTCGTCCAGACGGTGTCGACCGCGCTCGAGCTGCCCGGGCAGCGCGCCGACACGGCTTGGAGCGCGTGGATCCTCGACCTGGCCGATCCGGCCGGCGACTCGTGACGGCGCCGGTCACGACTTTTCGGGCACTTTCGTCCCTCCGGTTGACACATCGGGGCGCCGGGTTCCAGCATCAATGCTGCCGAGCAAGCGGTCAAAAGATCACCGGTGGGTGACGGCGGCCGCGGCTCACCCGTTCGAACCACTCTCGCCCAAGGATGTGCGGACGTGACCGAGAACCGGTATCCCGGCGCCCTTCGCGCCGATCCCCCTTAGCCGTGGTGGACGCCGCGGCCGTCGACGGCCCGATCGGCGGTCCGGCGCGCTCTTCCCTGAAGTGTTAGCGCTAACACCATCCCCGGTGCGTGCTGTCCCCACGGAGGTGACCATGACCGTTCTCGACCTTTCCGATCCGCGGCCGACCCTGGCCGATGTGGCCCGGGCCGCCGGTGTCTCACCGGCCACGGCGTCGCGGGTGCTCAACGGATTCCCCAAGGTGCGCGACCGGACCCGGCGTCAGGTCGAACAGGCCGTGCGCGCCCTCGGCTACGTCCGGCAGCGGGCGGCGCGGGCGGGCGACGGACAGCGGACGGGCACGGTCGCCGTCGTGCTGTGCGAGGACAGCCTGCGGCTGTTCTCCGACCCGTTCTTCGGCCGCATCATGGGGGGTATCCACCGCGAGTTCACCGCGGCGGGCGTGCAGGTCGTGGTGCTGATGATGCAGGCGGCGGCCCAGGCCACCACCTTCCGGTACCTGGGCGGCGGGCACGTCGACGGAGCCCTCTTCGTGAGCACGCACGCGCGGTGCACCATGGCGTTGTCCCAGGCGGAGCTCCCCATCGTCAGCGCCGGCCGGCCGATGGCCCCCGACCCCACCCGGTACACCTACGTGGACGTGGACAACCGCGGGGGCGCCGTGGCGGCCGTCCGGCACCTCCAGGCCGCCGGGCGGCGGCGGATCACGACGGTCGCCGGCCCGAAGGACATGGCGCCGGGCCGGGACCGGCTCGCCGGCTACGTCGCCGCGATCGGCGGCCCGGGCGTCGTCGACCCGGGATCGGTGGCCCACGGCGACTTCGGCCAGGCATCCGGCGAGCACGCGATGCGGCGGCTGCTCGACCGGAGGCCGGACCTGGACGCGGTGTTCGTCGCGTCGGACGTGATGGCGTTGGGCGTGCTGCGCGCCCTGCGCCGCGCCGGGCGCCGGGTCCCCGACGACGTCGCGGTCATCGGCTTCGACAACTCGCCGATCTCGCGCACCACCGACCCGCCCCTGACGACGGTGAGCCAGCCGGTCGAGGCGCTCGGCGGCCGGTCGGCGGCCGAGCTGCTCGCGGTGATCGACGGAACGGCCGAGCGGCCGCGCCGCGTGGTGCTCGGTACAACGCTGGTGGTCCGGGAATCGGCGTGAGGTCGCGGCGGCGGCCGGGCGCCGGCCCTGAGCGGGCGCTTAGTGACCTTGTTCACGAACCGGCCGCGGGTATCGTCGCCCGGCGAGGCCGTCCGGGGAGGCGGGTCCCCAGGTGGGGGCCGCTTCCACCGGCGGATGGCGGGTGGCTGACGAGCGTCGCGAACGGTCGTGTTGCCGACGTCAAGGTGAACATTGCCGGTGACTGTGGTGACCTCCATGTGACGCGAAGTCTTCGCGGGGGTTACCGATGAGGGTGGGCAGCGTGCGAGAGCAGACCAGAGGGCACCTCGGTGGCACCGCGGTCGTGCTGCCGGACCCGGGGCGTTCGATCGGCGTGCTCACCTCGACGCTGGCCACGCTCGGCAACAGCCGGACGCTCGACGCCGTCGCGCAGGCGGCCGCGGCCGAGGGGTACGCGATCAAATTGATGTCCGTGGGCAAACCGACCCGCGACGCGGTGACCGACGCGTTCCGGGAACTGGGGACGCACGACGTCGACGGCCTCGTCGTCCTCGTCGAGGAATACGCCCTGGATTGGCCGGGAATCGTTTTCCCGCAAGCCGTCCCGGTGGTGGTCGTCGATTCGAACGCGCGTGCCGGATATGCGACGGTCGACGCCGATCAAACGCAGGGCGCGGTGCTGGCGACCGAGCACCTGCTCAAGCTCGGCCACGAGACCGTCTGGCACATCGCGGGGCCCTCGGATTCGTTCGCGGCCGAGCACCGGGAACGGGCCTGGCGGCGGACGCTGACCCGGTTCGACCGGCGCGTCCCGTTGCCGGTGGTGGGGGACTGGACGGCCGGATCCGGCTACACGCTCGGCCGGGTGCTGGCGCACGATCCCGCGGTGACGGCGGTGTTCGCGGCGAACGACCAGATGGCGCTGGGCCTGCTGCGCGCACTGCACGAATCCGGTCGTTCGGTGCCGGGCGAAGTCAGCGTCGTCGGGTTCGACGACATGGCGGAGGCGGCCAGTTTCTGGCCACCGCTGACCACGATCAGCCAGCCGTTCGCCGAACTGGGCGACCAGGTGGTGCGGACGCTGCTCGGCGAGATCAGGTCCGGGGTGCGGGCGGCCACGCTCGAACGGGTGCCGGTGTCGCTGGTGGTCCGGAGCAGCACCGGCCCGCCGCCGTGGTGATCCGCACCGGCGTGAGGAAGGTGTGAAGAGTTTCGCGGTTCGCTGGTTCTTGCTCGCTCTTCGCGATTGAATACATCGAATCGTGCGACCGCGTGTTGACACGGCGGCCGGCGCAAACGGATGCTCGGCGTACCGGCCGAAAGGCCGAACCCCCGGACCGACAAAGGGAGAGAGCCGAGTCATGACCACCGTGCCGGCGAAACCTCCCGTTGCGTCCTGATGGAACCGGAACTCATCGAGATCACCGTCACCGTGCCGCACCCGCCCGCGGCGGTGTGGACGATCGTGGGCAGCCCGCACCTCTACCCGCGGTTCGTCCGCGGGATCACTTCGTGTGAGCCGGTTTCCGAAGCGACCGGCCGGGGCGCCCGCTACCGGTACCGCGCCGGCGGGGAGGGCGAGGCCGAAATCTTCGTCCACCGCCGGGGCGAGCACCTGGCCTGGTCCGGCCGGCAGCACCGGATGTCGGTCGTGCTGCGTCCGACGTCCGAAGGCTGCGCGATCACGTTCCTGCTCACGCTGCTCGACGGCCGCTCGCCGACGGCCCCGCGGATCCGCCAGCGGATCCTGGACGCGGTCGCGGCGATCAGCGACCACCTCGGCGGCGTCCCCGCGGCGGACTCGCTGCCGCCCCGCCCCTCGAAGCGCGAGTTCGCGCGGATCCTGGTCAAGGCCGGGGTCCTCACCCCGGCCCAGCCCACCGGAACGCTGCGGCAGCTGAGGTCGGTGGGCCGCTGGGGCTCGACCCTGGCCGGCGGCTACGAGGCGGTGGCGCGCCGCACGCCGGAGTCGCTCGCCCTGTGCGACGAGCGGTCCGAGCGGACCTTCGGCGAAGTCGACGACCGCACCACCCGGCTGGCCGCGGTGCTGAAGCGCTACGACATCGGCGAGGGGTCGCGGGTCCTGCTGATGTGCCGCAACCACAACGCGATGGTCGAGGCGATGATCGCCTGCAGCAAGCTGGGCGCGGACGTGGCCCTGATGAACACCGGGCTGGCCCTGGGCCAGGCCGCCGAGTTCGCCCTGCGGCACGGCTCCCAGCTCGTGCTCGCCGACGCCGAGTTCGCCGCCCTGCGCGAGCAGCTGCCGCCCGAGATCCCGCAGCTGTGGACGTGGCCGCCCGGCGACGGGTGGCACGGTCCGACCATCGAAGAACTGATCGAGGCGCAGTCGCCCGCCCGGATCGCCCCGCCGGGCAAGCCCGGCCGGCTCGTCGTGCTCACCTCGGGCACGTCCGGCCCGCCGAAGGGCGCGCGCCGGCCGACCCCGCACAGCGTCGCGGACTCCGCCGCGGTGCTGTCGGAGATCCCGCTGCGCTCCGGCGAACCGATCCTGGTCGCGGCCCCGTTGTTCCACACCTGGGGCCTGGCCGCGCTCCAGCTCGGCATGGCGCTGCGGGCGGGGCTGGTGCTGCCTCGCCGCTTCGACCCGGAAGCGACGCTGTCGATGATCGAACGGCAGCGGTGCACGGCGTTGTTCGCGGTGCCGACGATGCTGCAGCGGCTGCTGGACCTGCCGGAGCAGACCCGGGCCCGCTACGACCTGTCCTCGCTGCGCGTGGTGGCCAGTTCCGGCGCGGGACTGCCGGGCCGGCTGGGTGAGGAGTTCATGGACGCCTTCGGCGACATCCTCTACAACCTGTACGGCTCGACGGAGGTGTCGTGGGCGGCGATCGCCGGGCCACGCGACCTCCGCGCGGCCCGCGGCACGGCGGGCCGTCCGCCGATCGGCACGGCGATCCGCGTCCTGGACCGCGCGGGCACCCCGGTGCCACCCGGCGCGACCGGCCGGCTCTACGTCGGCAACCGCCTGCTGTTCGACGGGTACACCGAGGGCGAGCAGCTCGACGTCCGCGACGGCCTGATGGACACCGGCGACCGCGGGTACGTCGACGCGAACGGCCTGCTGTTCGTCCAGGGCCGCGAGGACGAGATGATCGTGTCCGGCGGCGAGAACGTGGCCCCGGCCCCGGTGGAGGAAGTCCTGCTCACCTTGCCGGAGGTCCGCGAAGCGGCGGTGGTCGGCGTCCGCGACCCCAAGTACGGCCAGCGCCTGGCGGCCTACCTCGTGCTGGTGCCGGGCGCTCGGCTGGACGCGGACACGGTGCGGTCCCACGTGCGTGAACGTCTCGCGCGCTTCGCGGTGCCGCGGGATGTCGTGTTCGTCGACGAGTTGCCACGCAACGCGACGGGCAAGGTCGTGAAGCGGGCCCTGCGCCGCAACTACCGCTGGTGACCGGCCTGCCCCGCCACGGCTCCTGTGGCAGTGTCGTGAGTGGACGACGGCACCCGGCCCGCGGAGGAGCTGATGGTACACAAAGGACAGAGCAGGCTGTTCGACGCACTGACGACGAAAGGGACGGCGTTCGACCGCGACGAACGCGCCGAACTGGGGCTGCTCGGCCTCCTGCCGTACGCGGTGAAGTCGCTCGAGGACCAGGCCGCCCACACCTACCAGGAATTCTCCCGCCGCCGGGACGACCTGGACAAGCACATCTACCTGCGGGCCCTGCAGGACCGCAACGAAACGCTGTTCTACCGGCTCCTCGCCGAGCACGTCGAAGAAATGCTGCCGATCGTCTACACCCCGACGGTCGGCGAGGCGTGCGAACGGTTCAGCGACATCTACCGCCGCCCGCGTGGCCTGTTCGTCTCCTACCCCGACCGGGGACGACTGCGGGAAGTACTCCGGAACCGCCCGAACACCGGCGTCGACGTCATCGTCGTCACCGACGGGCAGCGCATCCTCGGCCTGGGCGACCAGGGGATCGGCGGGATGGGCATCCCGATCGGCAAGCTCTCGCTGTACACGCTCATCGGCGGCATCGACCCGGCCCGCACGCTGCCGGTCGTGCTGGACGTCGGCACGGACAACGTCGAACGGCTCGAGGATCCGAACTACCTCGGGTGGCGCCACCGCCGCATCGATGACGACGAGTACTACGCCTTCGTCGACGAGTTCGTCACGGCGGTGCGCGAGGAACTGCCGGACGTGCTGCTGCAATGGGAGGACTTCGCGACTTCGCACGCCCTGCCGATCCTCGAGCGCTACCGCGACCGGATGCTCACCTTCAACGACGACATCCAGGGCACCGCCGCGGTCACGCTCGGCGCACTGCACGGCGCGGCCGAGACGGCGGGACGCCCGCTGTCGCAGCAGCAGGTCGTCATGCTCGGCGCCGGCTCGGCCGGCATCGGCGTGCTGGAGATGATCCACCGGGAGATGGTGGTGCAGGGGCTTTCCGACGCCGAGGCCGCGGACCGGATCTGGGTCGTCGACATCGACGGGCTGCTCACCGACGACCGGGCGGGACTTTCGGCCGGGCAGCGCCGGTTCGCGCAACCGGCGAAGCGCGTCCGGGACTGGGAGGGCACCGGGCTGGCCGACGTCGTCCACCACGTCGACGCCGGGGTGCTCCTCGGCCTGTCCACGGCGGCCGGCGCCTTCACCGAGGACATCGTGCGCGAAATGGCGGGCAAGACCGACCGGCCGATCATCTTCCCGCTCTCGAACCCCACCAGCCGCGCCGAGGCGCACCCGCGCGAGCTCGACGAATGGACCGACGGCCGCGCGCTGGTCGCCACCGGCTCCCCCTTCGCGCCGGTGGAGCGGCACGGCCGGAAACGCCGGGTCGCGCAGTGCAACAACGTCTACATCTTCCCCGCGGTGGGCCTGGCGGTGACGGCCGTGGGCGCCACCCGGGTCACCGACGAGATGATGCGGGTGGCGGCCAAGACGCTGGGCGAGGCGTCCCCGGCGCTGACCGACCCGGACGAGCCGCTGCTGCCCGCGTGGGACGACGTCCCGGAGATCGCGACCCGCATCGCGACCGCCGTCGCCGTCCAGGCTGTTCAGGACGGCGTCGCACCGGAGAAGAGCGAGGACGAAGTCGCGAAGGCGGTGCGGCAGACCCGGTGGACTCCCGAATACCGTTAGCGGTCAGGCCGGGCAGCTGACGTCGTGCTCCGGGGCCGCCAGTGCCAGCAGGTAGCGGTCCACGGCCGACCGGGTGCAGGCGTTCTTCTCGAAAACCCCGTGGCCGGAGCCCTCGTACGTCAGCAACGTCGTGTTCGCCGGGGCTTGGCGGTGGATGGCGAGGGCCCAGGCGTACGGGGTCGCCGGGTCGTGGCGGGAATTGAGCAGCAGGATTCGCGGCGCTCGCGGGATGCTCAGCCGGTGCGGCGGGTTGGCCGGCGGGCCCTGGACGCCCAGGCACGCCATCGCTTCGCCGTGGCCCAACGTGCTGCCGCGCATGACCGGGCCGCGGCGCAACTCTCCGGCGTGCAGCACCGAGTACTGTGCGAAACTCCGGATACGCAGGTCGAAGTCCTGGCAGACGACGGCCAGGCGGATCGAGTCGTAGTTGTAGGAGAACTGGGCGGTCATCGGCGGCCTGCCCGCCGCGGCGTCGGCGATCGCCTGGCCCAGGTCGTCCCACACCGGGCGGTACATGTCCTTCAGCACCCGGTCGCGCAGCTCGCTCTGCGCCGGCGGCGCCCCGGCGGTCACCGCGAGAGCTTTCTGCCAGACGGCGTAGACGTCCTGGCCGTGCAACGCGCAGGTCGTCGTCCGGTCGCACCACGCGGCGAACTGGCGGAACGCGTCGTCCGCGGCGGCGGCCCGGTCGCCGAGGAACCGCTCGATGCCGGCGCTGTGGTCGATGGAGCTGTCGAGCACCATCGCCCGCACCCGGTCCCCGTGCTGTTCGGCGTACTGCTGGCCGAGCAGCGTGCCGTAGGAGATGCCGAAGAAGCTGATCCGCGCTTCGCCCAGCGCGCGGCGGACCGCGTCCATGTCCTGGGCGTTGGCGCCGGTATCGGCGTGGTCGAAGACGGGGAGGTTGCGGGCGCGGCAGGTGGAAACGGCCTGCTCGTGGTAGTTTCGCAGCGCGGCGAACTCGGCCGGGCCGGCGGGCTCGTCGCCCGGCGGCCTGCCCGTGTCACCGCATTCGATGAATGCGCTGCGGCCGGTTCCGCGCACGTCGAAGCCCACGACGTCGAACCGGGCCTGGACCTCCGGGCTGAACACGCCCGGGGTCACGGCGAGTTCCGCGTTCGACGAGCCGGGACCGCCGAAATCGGCCAGCAACACGCCGAGGCGGTGTGCGGAATCCGTGGCGCGGTGCCGGGCCACGGCGAGCGTGATCGTCGGCCCGTTCGGGGAGTTCCAGTCCAGCGGCACCCGGACCGTGCCGCACTCGCCGTCCGGCGGAGCGGGGTTGTCCGGGTCATCCGGGCACGCCGTCCAGACGATCGGGGCCGGCGTCCAGCCGGTCTCGGCCACGGCCGGCGCGGCGCCGGTCAGCAGAAGTGCGCTCGCCAGAACGGTTCCCAGCACCCGAGGCTCCTCCCCGCGACGACCCGGACCCCGCCGACCGTAGGGCGCCGGGGTCTGGACCACAAGAGCCGATCAAGCGCTGCTGCCCGCGAACGTCCACACGCGACCACAGGCCGCCGTCCCCGAGCTCCTTCTTCAGCGGATGATCGGTGACATCGGGGTGCGTGGTGATTCGGCGGGGAAACAGTCTTCCGCGCGGCAAAACCTGCGGTAATCGGCAGTCAGGCGGCGACTTTCCTGCGCTGAGCGCGCTTTCGCGGCGACGGCACTGACGATTCCGCGTCGGCGTCGTGCACCCGCTCGTAGGCGGCGACGACTTCGGAGGAGAGGCGGCCCCGCTCGGAGACCTCGTAGCCGTTCGCGTTCGCCCAGGCCCGGATCCGCTGGTTGCGCTCGCGATCGGAGGCGGTGGTCGACTGGCCGGTGGCCACGCGCACCTTGCGCCCGCCGACGCGCCGGCCGGCGCCGATGTAGCGGGCCAGTTCGTGGCGAAGGGCGGTCGCGTTCCGGTCCGAAAGGTCGATTTCGAAGGTGACGCCGTCGAGGCTGAACTGGACGGTCTGGGCGGCGGTGCTGCCGTCGATGTCGTCGAGGATCTCGACGGAGACTTTCTGGGCCACTTGGCTACTCCTCCGGTGGATGTGCGCTCGAGAACGCGAACAGCACAATGCGCAGCGTTCGCCGCGAAGTGTATCCACAACCGGCCCGAAAGGGAATTCAACTCGCGGGGAAACGGCGCGGGTCCGTTCGGCGTAATTGCCCGCATCGGAGCAGGAAGCAGGGGCCCGGGGCAAGATCGGCCGCGGTCCGGAAATGCGCCGGTGTCGCCTCAATGGGTGAAGAGCGACTTCGGCCGGGTTACCGGCCGGTCAGGTGCCACACCGCGACGGCGAGGAGATCTCCTGGCCTGGGGGATCTATTGTGGACGTCCTTTCCGGACGGCCCGTGGTCGAGCCGCGGACGGCGCCCGCGGCCTTCCTGCGGTTTCCCGGATGGCCGGCGAAGGGGTTCCCGAAATGCTCGCCGGTGTCGGGTGGGTTCGAAACCCGGGTGGCGGGAAAGGCGGTGGCCGCGGCGGCTCGCCGGACTTGGCCGACGCGCCCGCTGCCGCCGGACGGCGCCCGCCCGTGCTGGTCCGGCGCCGATCAGGGTGGGGGTCACCGTCGGAGGGGCGACGTCGGCTGCGCGGGGGCGCGACCCGCGGGAGATGGCCGTGCGCGCTGCCGGAGGTGGTCGGGGCCGCGGCGGTTGCGGCTCGCTCCGCGGGGTTGGGGTCGGGAGCCGGTGGCCGACGCGGCTGCGGCTCGCTCCGCCGGGCTGGGGTCGGGAGCTGGTGACCGCGGCGGCTCCGCCGGGTTCGGGACCGCTCGCGAGACGGGTCGGGGTGGCTGGTGCGCTCGCTGCCGCCGGACGGTGCTTCCGCTCGCCACGGTGCCGGCCGGCGCTGATCAAGGGCGCGCACGCCAGTGACCGGGACGGGGCTGCCCGGCTGGACTGGGGCCGCGGCCCGGCGGTGGTCGCGGCTTGCGTCGCTAGGTGCTGGCAGGTGAGTCGGGGAGCTGGATGGGATCGATGGGCGGTGGCTCTGAGTGGTCTCTGGGAGGGGCGGGTCCCCGTCGCGCTGAAGCGGTGGGGTCGGCCGAGCCGGACCGGTCCCTCGGTGGGTCTGGTCGAGTGGGTCCCGGCAGGCTGCTCCGGTCGCGCTCGAAGCGGCGGGTCGGCTGAGCCGACCCGGCTTCGTCGGCGGTCTACCCCGGTGGTCCCCGCCATCCCGGCCCCCGGGGCGCGCCCGAAGCAGCAAGGCTGGCTGAGCCCGACCCGATCCGCGGCCGGGATGGCCGAGGCGGTCCCGGCCGCGAGCCCACCGCCCCGACCGCCGCCGGCGGGCAGGCCCGGTCACCAACCCCATGCCGTGCCACCCACCCGCACCCCGGCCACCCCCAGCCGCCCCGGGGCGCGCTCGGCCCCCGACTCCCGTCACCCCTCCCGGGTGAACGCTGTTCACTCCGCGGCAATCGGCCACCTTCGCATTCCGGGCTCGACTTTGCCCCGGTTGCCGGGATCGTGGAGATCTGCGTTGATCGATCATTTCACCGATGCGCCCGGCTCTTCCGCGTTACCCGCCAATCGGGTGATGCGCCGTAAGCTGAAGCACATCTTCGAAAGTCACTTACTTCGGCCGCCGGGCTGTGTTCGTCACCCGGGTGGCGTTGCGTCTTCGCTGGTGAGCGCCCTGTCGTAAATTCAAACCTCCCAATCGAGGTAACATTTTCCGGCAGAAGAGTGAACAAAAATCGTCGTTGTACTACTCGCTGTCCGGGTAAACCGAGGCGATTTTTGGACATTTTTGCCAATGCTCCGTTCGGCGGTACGAGCTAGGCGTTCACTAGGTAGCGTGATGCCAATCCGGCTGGTCTTGGGGGGCACTCGACTGCCGGGTGATCGGACCTGTTGCACGAAGAACGCTGGTTGTCGCGCGCGTTCGACGGTCGCTGGTGCCTAATCGGCTCCGCGGGGTGCCGTCGAAATCGGAACTGTTTCCGGGGGTTGCCGCGCGGCTGCACGCTGGAAAGGATCAATGTGTCTCGCCCTCGTTCCTGTGGGTTCGCCCGGTGTGTGGCACGCCGGGGCGATTTGTTGAACGAGTGGCAAAAAGCCGGTGACCGGGCCTGGATCCGGCCACCTTTCTTCGCGATTTCCCTGGTCGCGGGCCCCACCTGCGTGTCAACTCCCAGCGCCCGGACGGCCCTGCGCTGACCTCCCCCGTGCTCGAAAGGTTCCAGCAATGCCGCGATACGACGTCTCGGTTCCTGACGCCGACGACGACAGATCGGTCCCCGCGCGTACCCTCGCCGGACTGTTCCAGGCCCAAGCCGCGCGCACCCCGGCGGAACCGGCGCTGACCGGCGCCGGCGGCACGCTGACCTACGCGACCGTCAACACGCGGGCGAACCGGCTGGCGAGGCTGCTGATCCGGCACGGCG
Organism: Amycolatopsis sp. NPDC058278; assembly: GCF_042881395.1. Taxonomy (NCBI): domain Bacteria; kingdom Bacillati; phylum Actinomycetota; class Actinomycetes; order Pseudonocardiales; family Pseudonocardiaceae; genus Amycolatopsis; species Amycolatopsis sp. NPDC058278. The sequence goes on from NZ_JBHVXZ010000060.1 coordinate 15,320, forward strand.
CCGGGCCGGAAACGGTCGTCGCGCTCGTCCTGCCGAGGTCGGCCGACCTCGTCGTCGCGCAGCTCGCCGCGGCCAAGGCCGGTGCCGCCTTCCTGCCCGTCGACCCCGACCAGCCCGCCGAACGGCTCGCCTTCGTGCTCGCCGACGCGACGCCCGTGCTCGTCGTGACCCGCGGGAAAGTGAGCACCACAGCCACCGCTCTCGACCTCGGCGAACCCGGCCTGCTGGACGGCCTGCCCGGCACCGAGCCCACCGACGCCGACCGGACGCGCCCGCTGCACGTCGACCACCCGGCCTACCTCATCTACACGTCCGGTTCGACCGGCGTGCCCAAGGGCGTGCTCGTCACCCACCGCGGCCTGGCCGGCTTCTTCGCCGCGATGCGGGAGCAGTACGACGTGCGGCCCGGCGACCGGGTCCTGGAGTTCTCCTCGCCGAGCTTCGACGCCTCCATCCTCGAGCTCGGCATGGCGCTGCCGCACGGGGCGGCCCTGGTCGTGCCGCCGCCCGGCCCGCTGCTGGGCGACCGGCTCGCGGACGTCCTGGCCGAGCACGAAGTCACCCACGCGCTCATCCCGCCGGTCGCGCTGGCCACGCTGTCCGCCGCGCACGCGGCCGGGCTGCCGGACTTCCGCACGGTGATCGTCGGCGGGGACGCCTGCCCGCCCGAACTGGTCCGGACCTGGGCGCCCCGCCGCCGGATGATCAACTCCTACGGTCCCACCGAATTCACCGTCGTGGCCACCTGGAGCGACCCGCTGGTCCCCGGGGGCCCGCCCCCGATCGGCCACCCGCTGCCGGACGCCACCGCGTACGTCCTCGACGGCTCGCTGCGCCCCGCCGACACCGGCGAGCTCTACGTCACCGGCCCGGGCCTGGCCCGCGGCTACCTCGACCGGCCCGGACTGACCGCGAGCCGGTTCGTGGCCGACCCCTTCGGCGCGCCCGGCGCGCGGATGTACCGGACCGGTGACGTCGTCCGCCGAACCGCGAACGGCGAGCTGGAGTTCGTCGGGCGGGCCGACCACCAGGTCAAGATCCGCGGCTTCCGGATCGAACCGGGCGAAATCGAAGCGCTGCTGCGCGAGCAAGACGGCGTCCGCGAGGCGGTCGTCGTCGCCCGAGAGGACCAGCCCGGCGTCAAACGCCTGGTGGCCTACGTCGTCGGGGACGCCGATCCGGCGGACCTGCGCGCCGCCGCGGCCGACCGGCTGCCGCCGTACATGGTGCCGGCCGCTTTCGTCCCGCTCGAGGCGATGCCGCTGACCCACCACGGCAAGCTCGACCGCGACGCCCTGCCCGAACCCGACTGGCAGGCCCAGGTCCAGGCCGCGCACACCGCGCCCCGGACGCCGGCCGAGCACGCGCTCGCCGAGATCTGGGCCGACGTGCTGGGCGTGCCGGACATCGGCGTCGACGCGGACTTCTTCGAACTCGGCGGGGACTCCATCCTCGGGGCGCGGGCGCTCGCCCGGATCCGCGCCCGCTTCGGCGCCGAGCTGTCCCCGCGGGTCGTGTTCGACGCCCGCACCATCGCGAAGCTCGCCGAGCTGCTGCCGGCTCGAGCCAGTGCCCCGGCCGCCCGGATCGAACCCGGGCCCCACGACGCGGTGGTGCCGCTCTCGCCGGTCCAGCGCCGCCTCTGGGTGCTCGACCGGCAGAACCCCGGCAGCACCGAATACAACGCCGGCGTCGCCCTCACCCTCTCCGGCCCGCTGGACCGCGACGCCCTGCTCGCCGCGCTGGACGGGCTGGCCGCGCGCCACGAGGCACTGCGGACGACTTTCCGGACCGTCGACGGCGAGGGCGTCCAGGTCGTCGCGGACGAAGGCACCATCCCGCTGCGGGAAGCCGACGCCGAGGCGGACCTGGACGCACAGCTCGCGGCCGAACTGGACCGCCCCTTCGACCTGGCCGCCGGACCGCTCACGCGGGCCACGCTGATCCGCCGCGGCCCGGACGACCACCTGCTGCTGCTCTGCCAGCACCACATCATCACCGACGGCTGGTCCGTCGGCCTCCTCGTCGACGAACTCGCCACGCTCTACGCGGGGGAGAAGCCCGCGCCCCTGGACATCGGCTACCGCGACTACGCCCGCTGGCACCACGACCGGCTGGCCGGGCCGTTGCGCGAGCGGCAGCTGGCGTACTGGCGCGAGCAGCTCGCCGGCCTCGAACCCCTGGACCTGCCCACCGACCGGCCCCGCCCGCCCGTCCGCGCCACCGAAGGCGCGATCCGCCGGTACGCGCTGCCGGCGGAGCTGGCCGGAAAACTCGCCGAGCTGGGCCACGACACCGGCGCGACGCTGTTCACCACGCTGACCGCCCTCGTCCAGGTGCTGCTGGCCCGCTACACCGGGCAGGACGACGTCGCCGTCGGCACCGCGGTGTCCGGCCGCGACCACGACCAGCTCGAACGGCTCGCCGGGTTCTTCGTCAACACCCTCGTCCTGCGGTCCGCGGTCGATCCGGCCGAGCCGTTCGACGCCTTCCTCGGCCGGGTCAAGGAAACGACGCTGGCGGCCTTCGCCGCCGCCGAAGTGCCCTTCGACCAGGTCGTCGACGACCTGCGGCCGGCCCGTGACCCGAGCCGGACCCCGCTGGCGCAGGTCCTGCTGGTGCTGCAGCAGGACCTCGTCGGGCCCCGGGAGGCGGGCGCCCTCCGCCTGGGCGAGCACGATCTGCCCCGCCCCCGGGCCCGGTTCGACCTCGTGCTGGAGTTCCAGCCGCAGGGCCGCAGTGTCGCCATCGAGTACGACACCGCGCTCTTCGACGCCGCGACGATCGACCGCTTCGCCGGGCACCTGCGGGTGCTGGCCGCAGCGGTGGTCGCCGAGCCCCACCGGCCGGTGGCCGAGCTGCCGCTGATGGGTGACGCCGAGCTGGCGCAGGTGGCCGAGCTGTCCCGCGGGCCGGTGCTCGAAGCGCCGGAAGCCACCCTGCCGCAGCTGTTCGAGGCCCAGGCGGCCCGCACGCCCGACGCGATCGCGGTCGTCTGCGAGGACCGCTCGCTCAGCTACGCCGAGCTCGACGAGCAGGCCAACCGGCTGGCCCGGGTGCTGGTGGAGCGGGCCGCCGGGCCCGAGCGGTTCGTCGCCGTCTCCCTGCCGCGCACCGAACGGATCCTGGTGGCGCTGCTCGGCGTGCTCAAGTCCGGCGCCGCCTACCTCCCGGTCGATCCGGCCTACCCGGCCGACCGCCAGGAACTGATCCTCGACGACGCCGGCCCGGCCCTGCTGCTGACCCCGGACGGCCGGGGCCCCGGGTCCGTCCCCGCCCTCGCGTTCGACGACCCCGGCCTGCTCGACGGGCGGGCGGGCACGCCGCTCGCCCGCGCCACGAACCCGGACCACCCCGCCTACGTGATCCACACGTCCGGCTCGACCGGCCGTCCCAAGGGCGTCGTGGTCGCCCACCGCAGCGCCGCGAACCTGATGGCGTGGGCGGAAACCGACTTCCGGGACGTCTTCCGGCCCGGGTCCACCGTGGTCGCTTCGACGTCGCTGAACTTCGACGTCTCGGTGTTCGAGATCTTCGCGCCGCTGATGACCGGCGCCACCGTCGAGATCGTCCGGGACGTGCTGGCCCTCGGCGAAGGCGAGCACACCGGCCGGCCGGTCGGCCTGGTCAGCGGCGTGCCCTCGGCGTTCGCCCAGCTGCTGGCCCAAGGCGCGGTGTCGGTGCGTCCGTCCACAGTGGTCCTGGCCGGTGAAGCGCTGACCCTGCACGCGCTGCACGACATCCGGAAAGCGTTGCCCGGCAGCCGGATCGCCAACATCTACGGACCCACCGAGTCCACTGTGTACGCCACCGCGTGGTACCACGACACCGACCGCACCCCGCCGATCGGGCGCCCGATCGCCGGCATCCGCGCCTGCGTGCTCGACCGCGGGATGCGGCCGGTGCCCGTCGGGGTGCCCGGCGAACTGCACCTCGGCGGCGCCGGGGTGGCCCGCGGCTACCTCGGCCGGCCGGGCCTGACCGCCGGCCGGTTCGTCGCCGACCCCTTCGGCGAGCCGGGCGCCCGGATGTACCGGACCGGCGACGTCGTGCGCTGGACCAGCCGCGGCGAGCTGGAGTACCTGGGCCGCGCCGACGACCAGGTCAAGATCCGCGGCTTCCGGATCGAGCCCGGCGAGGTCGAGGCCGCGCTGCGGCAGCACCCGGACGTCACCGAAGCGGTGGTGGTCGCGCGCACCGACGCCGGCCACCAGCGGCTGGTCGCCTACGTCGTGCCCGAGGCCCCGGCCGGCCTGCGCGAGTTCCTCGGCGCGTCGCTGCCCGCCCACCTCGTGCCGTCGGCGTTCGTGCCGTTGACGCGGCTGCCGCTCAACCCCAGCGGCAAGCTCGACCGGCGTGCCCTGCCCGCCCCCGACTGGACGGGCGGCACCACCCGCGTCGCGCCGCGCACCGAGACCGAACGGCTCCTGGCCGCCATCTGGGCCGACGCCCTCGGCCTGCCCGAGGTCGGCGTCGAGGACAACTTCTTCGAACTCGGCGGCGACTCGATCCTCAGCATCCGGCTGGTTTCCGAGGCGGCCAAGGCCGGCCTGCGGATCACCACCAAGGACGTCTTCCGGCACCAGACGATCGCCGCGCTCGCCGCGGCGGCCGGGGTGGCCGCGCCCGCGGCCGAGCGCCCCGCGGCCACCGGGGACGTCGTCGTCACGCCGATCCAGCACTGGTTCCTCGACACCGATCCGGCCGACCCGGACCACTTCGTCCAGCAGCTGAGCGTCCGGCTCGCCGACGACGTCGACGAAGCCCGCCTGCGCGCGGCCGTGAACACGGTCGCCGCCCACCACGACGCCCTGCGGCTGCGCTTCCGCAAGACCGCCGAAGGCTGGACGCAGTTCCACGCCGAGCCCGGCGAGGCCGACGTCTTCGGCGCGGAGATCGACATCGAACACGGCCCGCTGGTGCGCGCGGACCTGGACGGCACGACGCTGCGCCTGGCGGTGCACCACCTGGCGGTGGACGGCGTCTCCTGGCGGATCCTCCTGGAGGACGTCGGCCACGCCTACCACGGGCGGGACCTGAGCGCCCGGACGACGTCCTTCCAGGACTGGGCGAACCGGCTCGCCGAGCACGACTTCGCCGGCGACCTCCCGTACTGGCGGTCGGTCGGCGGCGCCCAGATCCCGCTGGACACCGACGGCGCCAACACGGTGGCGAGCACCCGCACGGTGACCACCCGGCTGGACGCCGAGCTGACCCGGGCGCTGCTGCAGGACGTCCCGGGCGTCTACCGCACCCAGGTCAACGACGTGCTGCTGGCCGCGCTCGGCGGGGCCCTGCGCCGCTGGAGCGGCGACGACCGGGTGCTGGTCGACCTCGAAGGCCACGGCCGGGAGGACCTGTTCGACGACGTCGACCTGTCCCGCACGGTCGGCTGGTTCACGTCGATGTTCCCCGTCGCGCTCGACGCGGCCCACCGCGACACCGCGAGCCTGCTCAAGTCCGTCAAGGAGCAGCTGCGCGCGATCCCGTCCCGCGGGCTGTCCTACGGCGTGCTGCGGCACCTCGCCGGCACCGCGCCCGCGGTGACGCCCCGGCTCAGCTTCAACTACCTCGGCCGGTTCGAGGTCGAAGGCGAGCTGTACCAGGGGATCGAGCGGGAACTCGAACTCTCGCAGCACCCCGGTGACGTCCGCGCGCACGCCGTCGACGTCGTCGCCCGGGTCACCGACGGCCGCCTGGAGCTCACCTGGTTCTACTCGGATCAGCTCCACGAGGAAGCCACGATCCGGACGGTCGCCGACGACCTCGTCCACGGGCTGGCCGGGATCGTCGCGCACTGCACCGGACCGGGCGCCGGCGGCCGCACGCCGTCGGACTTCCCCCTGGCCGGCCTCGACCAGGCCGTGGTCGACCGGCTCGCCGGCGACGGCCGCGACGTCGAGGACATCTACCCGCTCACCCCGGCCCAGGCCGGCATGCTCTTCCACCGGCTCACCGGCGGCGGCCGGCACGCCTACCTCCAGCAGGTGACGTTCGTGATGAGCGACGTCCCCGACCCGGCGGCGCTCGGCCGCGCCTGGCAACAGGTGGTGGACCGGACGCCGGTCCTGCGCACCCGGGTCGTCTGGGACGGCCTCGACGCCCCGGTGCAGGTCGTCCACCGGCAGGTGGCCCTGCCGATCGAGTACCGGGACTGGACGACCGGACCGGTGGACCTCGACGCCGTGCTGGCGGCCGACCGGGACACCGGCCTGGACCTGGGCGCGCTCCCGCTGATGCGGCTGCTGCTCGCGCGCGTCTCGGCGACCGAGGTGCGCGTGGTCTGGACGTTCCACCACCTGCTGCTGGACGGCTGGAGCCTCTTCCAGGTGCTCTCCGACGTCGCGGCGGCGCACGCCGGGCGCCCGCTGCCGGCCCGCCGTCCGTTCCGCGACCACGTCCGGTGGCTGTCCGAACAGGACCAGCCGGCGGCGGAAGCCTACTGGCGTGAAAGGCTTTCCGGGCTGCCGGAGCCCGCCCGGCTGCGCACCGACCGCGCCCCCGGCGGGCACCCGGTCGAATCGAGCGCCTCGCTGCGGATCGAGCTGCCCGCCGGGCCGCTGCGCACCGCCGCGCAACGCCACGGGCTGACCCTCAACACGCTCGTCCAGGGCGCCTGGGCGGTGCTGCTGGCCCGCCACACCGGCCGGCCGGAGGTCTGCTTCGGCACCACGGTCGCCGGGCGGCCCGCCGAACTGCCCGGGGCCGGGGAGATCACCGGCATGTTCATCACCACGCTGCCGGTCGTCGCCGACGTCGACGAGCGGGCGGCCGCGGTGGACTGGCTGCGCGATCTCCAGGACGCCCAGGCCGAAGCCCGGCGGTTCGACCACCTGTCCCTGGCGCGCCTGCAGAGCTGGGGCGGGGAGTTCGACAGCCTGCTCGTGTTCGAGAACTACCCGGTCACCGCGGAGCTCGGGCTGCGCGACCTGCGGGGCGTGGAGACGACCAACTACCCGCTCAGCGTCGTCGCCTACCCCGGTGAGGAGCGCCTGGAGTTCCTGTTCGGCTACGACCCCGAGCTGTTCGACGCCGAGACGGTCGCCGGGTTCGCCGGGCACCTGCAGACGCTGCTGTCCGAGCTCGCGACCCGGCCGCACGAGCCGCTCGCCCGGCTGCGCATGCTCCCCGGCGCCGAGCGGCAAGCCGTTCTGGACCAGGGGAACGGCGCCACGCAGGACCACCCGGACACGACCGTGCCGGCGCTGTTCGCCGAGCAGGTCCGCCGCACCCCCGGCGCGGTCGCCGTCACCGGCGAAGAAACCCTGACCTACGCCGAACTGGACGCCAGGGCGAACCGGCTGGCCCGCCGCCTGCTCGCCCTCGGGGCGCGGCGGGACGGCCTGGTCGGGCTGCTGCTCGGCCGCTCGGCCGACGTCGTCGTCGCCGAGCTGGCGGTGCTCAAGGCCGGCGGCGCGTACCTGCCGCTGGACGCCCGCGCGCCCCGCAGCCGGCTGACGGCGCTGCTCGACGGGGTCCGCGTGCTGGTGACCGACGACGCGGGCCGGGCGCTCGCCTCAGACGTCCACAGTGGACCCGTGGTGACCATCGGCGAAACCGGTGACGAGCCGTCCGACGCGCCGGATGTCCTGCTGCGGCCGGACAACCTGGCGTACGTCATGTACACCTCGGGATCGACGGGGACGCCCAAGGGCGTGGCCGTCAGCCACCGGGCCGTCGTCGGCCTGGCCCGGGAGCGATCGTTCGCCGTCCCCGCGCACCGGACCGTGCTCATGCACTCGGCGCTGGCCTTCGACGCGTCGACCTACGAGATGTGGGTGCCGCTGCTGACCGGCGGCCGGGTCGTCGTCGCGCCGCGGGGTGACCTCGACGCCGACGTGCTGCGCCGGCTGATCGCCACGCACGGGGTGACCGGGCTGTTCATCACCGCGGGGCTGTTCCGCGTGCTGGCGCAGGAGGACCCCGGCTGCCTGCGCGGCGTCCGCGAGGTGTGGACCGGCGGCGAGGTGGTGCGCCCCGCCGCGGTGCACCAGGTGGCGGCCGCCTGCCCGGGCCTCACCGTGGTGGACGTCTACGGCCCCACCGAGACCACCACCTTCGCCACCCGGTTCCCGCTGCCGCCGGGCGAGCCGGTGCCGGACGTGCTGCCGATCGGGCGGCCGCTGGACGACACGGCCGCCTACGTGCTCGACCACGGGCTGCGGCCGGTGCCGCCGGGTGCCGTCGGCGAGCTGTACCTGGCCGGCACCGGGCTGGCCCGCGGCTACCTCGGGCAGCCGGGGCTGACGGCGGAACGGTTCCTGGCCGACCCGTTCGGGGCGCCGGGTGCGCGGATGTACCGGACCGGCGACCTCGTCCGGTGGACCCGGGCCAGGGTGCTGGAGTTCGTCGGCCGCGCCGACGACCAGGTGAAGATCCGCGGCTTCCGCGTCGAGCTCGGCGAGATCGAAACCGCGCTGACCGCCCATGCGGACGTGACCGAAGCCGTCGTCGTCGCGGCCGAGCACGGCGGGTCCAAGCGGCTTGTCGCCTACGTCGTCGCGACCGGGACGCCGGACCTGCGCGAATTCCTGCTGCGCTCGCTGCCGGACTACCTCGTCCCGGCCGTGTTCGTGCCGCTCGAAGCCTTGCCGCTCAACGAAAACGGGAAGGTCGATCGCCGCGCGCTGCCCGCGCCCGACTTCGTCTCCGGGCTCGGCTACCGCGAACCCGCCACGGACGCCGAACGGCTGCTCGCCGGCATCTGGGCCGAGGTGCTGCGGGTGGAGCGGGTCGGTGCCGACGACAACTTCTTCGAGCTCGGCGGCGACTCGATCCTGAGCATCCAGGTGGTCTCCCGCGCCCGCCGGGCCGGCCTCGACCTGATGCCCGGTCAGGTGTTCGACCACCCGACCGTCGCCGCGCTGGCCCTCGCCGCCACCCCGGCCGCGCCCGCCGCGGCCGTCGCCGACGCTGAACCGGTGACCGGTGCGATGCCGCTGACGCCGGTGCAGCACTGGTACCTCGACCCGCGGCCGGTGCACCCCGAGCAGTTCGTGCAGTCCGTCTCGGTGGAACTGCCGGCCCCGCCGGACCCGGCGGTGCTGCGCCGCGCGCTGCGCGATCTCCAGCTGCACCACGACGCCCTGCGGCTGCGGTTCACCGACGACGGCCCGCACCACGCGCCGGACGCCGAAGACGTCCTCGGCGCCACGATCGACCTCGAAACCGGGCCGCTGCTGCGCGCGGACCTGTCCGGCACGACGCTGACGCTCGCCGCGCACCACCTGGTCGTCGACGGCGTCTCGTGGCGGATCCTCCTGGAGGACCTGGAAACCCTGCTCCAGGGCGGTGAGCTGCCGGCCAAGACGACGTCCTTCCGCGACTGGGCGCGCACCCTGGCCCGCCACACGGCCGACGGCTTCTTCGACGGCGAACTCGCCCACTGGGCGGCGATCGACGCCGACCCGGCCCTGCCGGTCGACGCGACGGGCGAAAACACCTACGGCTCGGCCCGCTCGGTGGTCGTGCGGCTGCCCGCGGCGGAGACCCGGTCGGTGCTGCACGACGTGCCGGGGGCCTACCGGACACAGGTCAACGACGTGCTGCTGACCGCGCTCGGCCGCGTCCTGCGCGACTGGACCGGCCGCGACCGCGTCCTGGTCGACCTCGAAGGCCACGGGCGCGAGGACCTGTTCCCCGGCATCGACCTCTCCCGCACGGTCGGCTGGTTCACCTCGATCTTCCCGGTCGAGCTGACCTCGTCCGGACAGGACTGGGGCGAGGCGCTCAAGACGACGAAGGAGCGGCTGCGGGCGATTCCCCGCCGGGGGATCGGCTACGGCGCCCTGCGCTACCTCGCCGGCACCGCCCCGCAGCTCGAACCGCGGATCAGCTTCAACTACCTGGGCCGCTTCGACCACGGCGGCGGGCTGGGCGGCGCGGCGCACCCCGGGCAGACCCGCGCGCACCAGCTCGACGTCGTCGGCGCGGTCGTCGGCGACGAGCTGGAACTGACCTGGCACTACTCGGCAGGCGTGCACACCGAGGCCACCGTCCGCCGGCTGGCCGGCGCCCTCCTCGAAGCGCTCACCGGGATCACCGGGCACTGCGCCCGGCCGGACGCCGGCGGCCGCACCCCGTCGGACTTCCCCCTGGTCCGGCTGGATCAGTCCACAGTAGACGGCTTGGTCGGTGACGGCCGCGGCGTCGAGGACATCTACCCGCTGACGCCGATGCAGTCGGGCATGGTCTTCCACAGCCTCGTCGACGGCGCGGCCGGGACCTACCTCAACCAGGTGCGCCTGCGGCTGACCGGCATCGCCGACCCCGAGCGCCTCGCCCGGGCGTGGCAGCAGGTCGTCGCGGACACGCCGGTGCTGCGGACCCGCGTCGTCTGGGACGGCCTCGACGAGCCCGTGCAGGTCGTCGAGCGGGCCGTCACGGTCCCGGTCGTCCAGCTCGACTGGACGGCGCTGGACGACGACGAGCGGGCCCGCGAGCAGGAGCGGTTCCTCGAAGCGGACCGGGCCGAGGGCTTCGACCTGACGACCGCGCCGCTGCTGCGGCTGGCGTTCGCCCGGCTGCCCGGCGGCGACGTCCTGCTGGTGTGGACGTTCCACCACGTGCTGCTCGACGGCTGGAGCGCCGCGCAGGTGTTCGGCGAGGTGTGTGCCCGGTACGCGGGCGCCACGACGCCGGGGCACCGGCCGCCGTTCCGGGAGTACCTGCGCTGGCTCGGCGAGCAGGACACCGCGGACGCCGAAGCGCACTGGCGCGAACAGCTCGCGGGCCTGCGGACACCGACGCCGCTGCCGTTCGACCGCCGTCCGGTGGAAGCCCACCGCGCGCGGTCCGCCGCGTCGGTCCGGGTGTCGGCACCCGCCGACGGGCTGCGGGAGCTGGCGCGCCGCGCCGGCCTGACGCTCAACACGATCGTGCAGGGCGCCTGGGGACTCGTGCTGTCCCGCTACAGCGGGGAATCCTCCGTCGTGTTCGGCACCACCGTGTCCGGCCGGCCGGCCGACCTGCCCGGTGTCGAGTCGATGGCCGGGCTGTTCATCAACACGCTGCCCGCCCCGGTGACCGTCCACGACGGACACACCGTGGCGGACTGGCTTCGTGAGCTGCAGGCGGGCCAGGCGCGCTCGCGCCGGTTCGACTTCGTGTCACTGGCCCAGCTGCAGACCTGGGCGGGCGGCACCACGCTGTTCGACAGCATCCTCGTCTTCGAGAACTACCCGTTCGACACCGAAGCCGTGGCCGCACACGGAATTGGCCTGCACGAGGAAGGCGAGCTGCAGCCGACCAACTACCCGCTCAGCGTCGTCGTCGCGCCGGGCGAGCGGCTGACGGTGACCTTCGACCACGACCCGGACCTGTTCGACCGGGCCACCATCGACCGGCTGGCCGGGCAGCTGCTGCTCGCCCTGGAGCGCATCGCCGCGGGCCCCGGCCGGCGGGTCGGCGAGCTCGACCTGCTGACCGACGGCGACCGCGAGCGCGTGCTGCGGACCTTCAACGACACCGCGCACCCGGTGGCCGAGGCCACGGTGGTGAGCCGGTTCGCCGAGCAGGTCCGCCGGACGCCGGACGCTCCGGCGGTCGGCGACCTGACCTACGCCGAGCTCGACGCCCGCGCCGATGGGCTCGCCTGCCGGCTGCTCGAGCTGGGTGCCGGGGTGGAGGACCGGGTGGGACTGCTGCTGGAGCGGTCGGCCGACCTCGTCGTCGCCGAACTGGCGGTGCTCAAGGCCGGGGCCGCGTACGTGCCGGTCGACCTGCGCGCCCCGGCGAGCCGGATGCGGCTGGTCCTGGCCGAAGCGGGCGTCTCCGTGGTCATCGCGGAGGAGTCCTATCAGGACGTCCACGGTGGACCGGTGGTCCGGGTGGACGAGACCGGCCAGGCGGGTGCGCCGGATGTCCCGGTGCGGTCCGGAAACCTCGCCTACGTGATGTACACGTCCGGGTCGACCGGCAAGCCCAAGGGCGTGGCGGTGACCCACCGCGACATCGTGGCCCTCGCGTCGGACCGGTCGTTCGCGGGCGAGGCGCACCGGAGCGTGCTGCTGCACTCACCGCAGGCGTTCGATGCCTCGACCTACGAGGTGTGGGTTCCGTTGCTCAACGGCGGCCGGGTGGTCGTCGCGCCGCCCGGCGACGTGGACGCCGAGGTGGTGCGTGCGGTCGTCACGCAGCAGGGAGTGCGTGCGCTGTGGCTGACCGCCGGGCTGTTCCGGCTGCTGGCGCAGGAGGATCCCGGCTGCCTGCGGGGCGTCGGCGAGGTGTGGACCGGCGGGGACGTCGTGCCCGCCGCCGCGGTCCGGCAGGTGCGCGACGCCTGCCCCGGGCTGACCGTCGTCGACGGCTACGGCCCCACCGAGACGACCACCTTCGCCAGCCGGTTCTTCCTCGCCCCCGAAGACGTGGTCCCGGACGCGATGCCGATCGGGCGGCCGCTGGACAACATGGCCGCCTACGTCCTGGACGAGGGGCTGCGGCCGGTCCCGCCGGGCGTGACGGGCGAGCTGTTCATCGCCGGCGCCGGCGTGTCCCGCGGCTACCTCGGCCGTCCGGGGCTGACCGCGGAACGCTTCGTGGCAAACCCCTTCGGCGAGCCGGGCGCGCGGATGTACCGCACCGGCGACGTCGTCCGCTGGTCCGGTGGCTCGCTTTCCGGGGGTCCGGGTGGCGAAGCCCCCGGCCCGGGGCGAAGCCCCGGTAGTCACGCAGCCGTGCTGGAGTTCGTCGGCCGCGCCGACGACCAGGTGAAGATCCGCGGCTTCCGGATCGAGCTGGGCGAGATCGAGACGGTCTTGGCCGCTCACCCGGACGTCACCGAGGCCGTGGTCGTCGCGCGGGACCGGCGGCTCGTCGCCTACGTCGTCACCACCGCGGGCACCGCCGACCTGCGGGCGTGGCTGCAACGCGACCTGCCCGACTACATGGTGCCGCCGGCTTTCGTGAAGCTCGACGCGCTTCCCCTGAGCGCCAACGGAAAGGTCGATCGCCGGGCGCTGCCGGAACCCGCCGCGGAGCCGATGGCCGGGTACGTGCCACCGCGCACCGAGACCGAACGCGTGCTCGCCGAGGTCTGGGCCGGCGTGCTCGGCGTGCCCGGCGTCGGCGTCGAGGACAACTTCTTCGAGCTCGGCGGCGACTCGATCCTCAGCATCCAGGTCGTCTCCCGGGCCCGGCGCCACGGCCTCGCCCTCACCCCGCGGGACCTGTTCGCCCACCAGACCGTCGCCGCGCTGGCGGTCGCGGCGGGCTCGGCCGCGGTCACCGTGGCCGAGCAGGGGCCGGTCACCGGCGCCGCCGCGCTGACCCCGATCCAGCACTGGCTCTTCGCCGGGGACTTCGGCGACCCGAACGGGTTCACGCAGTCGGTGCGGATCGAGCGGGCCGAGCCGTTCGACGTCGAAACCCTGCGCGCGGCACTGGCCACCCTGGTCGAGCACCACGACGCGCTGCGCATGCGGTTCGCCGGCGTCGGCCAGGAGAACGCCCCGGCCGAACCGGCCGAGGTCCTCGGCGCCGAGATCGACGTGACCCGCGGGCCGCTGCTCACCGCCGAACTGCTGGAGCCCACGGTCCTGCGGCTGACGGTCAACCACCTCGTCGTCGACGGCGTCTCGTGGCGGATCCTCCTGGAGGACCTGGAAACCGCCTACCGCGGTGGCCCGCTGCCGCCGAAGACGACGTCGTTCCGCGACTGGGCCAACCGGCTAGCCGCCCACGCCGAGGCCGGCGGCTTCGACGACGAACTGCCGTATTGGCGCGAAGCGCTCGCCGTCGATGCTGCTTTGCCGGTCGATGCTGCTTTGCCGGTCGACGCCGTCGGCTCGGCCGAGGGCACCGGCACGGTCACCACGCGCCTGGATCCCGAGCTGACGCGGGCACTCCTGCAGGACGTCCCGGCGGTCTACCGGACGCAGGTCAACGACGTGCTGCTGGCCGCGCTGGGCCGGGTGCTGGCCCGCTGGACCGGCCGCGACGGCGTGCTGATCGACCTGGAGGGCCACGGGCGCGAGGACCTGTTCGACGACGTCGACCTGTCCCGCACGGTCGGCTGGTTCACCTCGCTCTACCCGGTGGCGCTGCGGGTCGAGGACGGCTGGGGCGCGCTGCTCAAGTCGGTGAAGGAACAGCTGCGCGCGGTGCCCCGCCGCGGAGCCGGCTTCGGCGCGCTGCGGTACCTGACCGGGACCGCGCCCGCGCTGCGGCCCGAGATCAGCTTCAACTACCTGGGCCGGCTCGACGGCGCCGCCGGCAGCCTCGGCTCTTCGGTCGGCGAAGGGGCGGGCCGGGCGCACCTGCTCGACGTCGTCGGCCGGGTGGACCGGGAGACCCTGGAACTGACCTGGTACTACTCGCGCGGCACGCACTCCGCCGCCACGGTGGAGCGCCTGGCCGCCGAACTGGTGGCCGCGCTGGGCGAAGCCGTGGCGCACTGCGCCGAGCCCGGCGCCGGCGGGCGCACGCCGAGCGACTTCCCGCTGGCCGGGCTGGACCAGCGGCAGGTGGACCGGATCGCCGGCGACGGCCGCGGCGTGGCCGACGTCCACCCGCTCACGCCGATGCAGGCGGGCATGGTCTTCCACGGGCTTTCCCAGGAATCCCAGGGCGTCTACTTCGAACAGGTCAACGCCGTCCTCGACGGCGTGGCCGAGCCGCGGTTCCTGGCCGAAGCGTGGCAGCACGTCGTCGACCGGACGCCGGTCCTGCGCGGCAGCATCGTGTGGGAGGACGTCCCCGAGCCGCTGCTCGTGGTCCACCGTGACGTGCGGGTGCCGGTCACCGAGCTCGACTGGCGGGACCGCGACCGCGAGGAGGCCCTGCGCGAGCTGCTCGCGAGTGACCGTGCCAAGCCGTTCGACCTGACAGCCGCGCCGCTGCTGCGGGTCACCCTGGCCCGGCTGCCCGGCGACGCCGTCCAGCTCGTCTGGACTTTCCACCACGTCCTGCTGGACGGCTGGAGCGTCTTCCAGGTGCTCTCCGACGTCTGCACCGCCTACGCGGCCCTGCGCGACGGCACGCCGCCCGCCCTGCCGCACCGCCGTCCGTTCGGGGACTACGTCGCGTGGCTGAGCGGCCAGACCGCCGAGGGTGCCGAAGAGTACTGGCGCCGTGAGCTCGCCGACGTCACCGAGCCGACGCCGCTGCCCTACGACCGGATCCCCGCGTTCGCCCACGAATCGAGCTCGTCGACGTGGGTCAGCCGCGATCTGGACGAAGCGGCCACCGGCCGGCTGGCGGCGTTCGCCCGGCGCGAGCGGCTCACCCTCAACGCCGTCGTGCAGGGCGCCTGGGCGCTGCTGCTGGCCCGGCACAGCGGCGAGGACGACGTCTGCTTCGGCGCCACCGTGTCCGGCCGCCCGGCCGGGCTGGCCGGTGTCGACGACATCACGGGCATCTTCATCAACACCCTGCCGGTGCGGGTCACCGCCGACCCGGCGGCCCCGGTCGCCGGCTGGCTGCGCGGCCTGCAGACCGCCCAGGCGGAGTCGCGCCGGTTCGAGCACGTGCCGCTGACCGCGGTGCAGGCCTGGAGCGGGGTCGAGGGTGGCCGGAACCTGTTCGACAGCCTCGTGGTGTTCGAGAACTACCCGGTCACCGCCGATGATGTGGCCGCCCACGGCGTGCGGCTGCGTGACCTGCAGGCGATGGAGACGACCAACTACCCGCTCACCGTCGTCGCCGCGCCCGGCCCGCGCCTGTCGCTCGGCCTGGGCTACGACCCGGCGCTGTTCGACGAAGCAACCGTCCGGCGGCTGGCCCGGCGGCTCGAGCACCTCTTGGCGGCGATCGCCGAAGACCCGGCCCGGCCGCTGCGCGCGTTCGACGTCCTCGACGCCGCCGAACGCGACCAGGTCCTGGTGGCCTTCAACGACACCGGCCACGAGGTCCCGCCGGTCACCCTCACCGGGCTGATCGAGGCCCAGGCCGCTCGCACCCCCGACGCCGTCGCGGTGCTTTCCCGCGACGAACGGCTCACCTTCGCCGAACTCGACGCCCGCGCCGACCGGCTGGCGCGGCTGCTGGCCGCGCGGGGTGCCGGGCCGGAGCGGATCGTCGCGCTCGCCTTGGGGCGTTCGGTGGACATCGTCGTCGCGCAGCTGGCCGTGCTGAAGACCGGTGCCGCCTACCTGCCGGTCGACCCGGACTACCCGGCCGAGCGGATCGCGTTCATGCTCGCCGACGCACGGCCGGTCGTCGTGGTGACCAAGCCGGGGACGCCGCTGCCGGTGGCCGACGTGCTCGTCCTCGACGGCTCGGAGGCGCACGGCCCGGCCAGCCCGCTCGGCCGGTCCGTGCCGGTGGACGCGCCGGCGTACGTCATCTACACCTCGGGGTCGACCGGCACCCCGAAGGGCGTCGTCGTCACCCACGCCGGGCTGGCGAGCTTCTCCGCCGCCGAAATCGCCCACTTCGACGTCCGGCCCGGCGACCGCGTGCTGCAGTTCTCCTCGCCGAGCTTCGACGCGTCGGTGCTGGAACTGTGCATGGCGCTGCCCGCCGGGGCCGCGCTGGTCGTGCCGCCGCCCGGGCCGCTGCTCGGCGACCACCTGGCCGCCGTGCTGCGCGACGAAGGCGTCACCCACGCGCTGATCCCGCCGGTCGCCATGGCGAGCGTGCCCGACGTCGACCTGCCCGCGTTCCGCACCCTGGTCGTCGGCGGCGAGGCCTGCCCCGCCGACCTGGTGGCCCGCTGGGCACCGGGCCGCCGGATGATCAACGCCTACGGGCCCACCGAAACGACGGTGGTGGCGACCTGGAGCGATCCCCTGGAGCCGGGGGCCACCCCGCCGATCGGCCGCCCGATCCGCAACACCCGCGTCCGCGTCCTCGACGCCGCCCTCCGCCCGGTGCCGATCGGGGTCGCGGGGGAGCTGTACGTCTCCGGCGCCGGGCTCGCCCGCGGGTACCTCGACCGGCCGGGGCTGACCGCCACGCGGTTCCTCGCCGATCCGTTCGGGGCGCCGGGGACGCGGATGTACCGCACCGGCGACCTGGTGCGGTGGCGCGCCGACGGCACGCTCGAGTTCCTGGGCCGCGCCGACGACCAGGTGAAGATCCGCGGCTTCCGGATCGAGCCCGGCGAGATCGTGGCGGTCCTGCGCAAGCACGCGGCCGTCCGCGACGCCGCCGTCGTCTCGGACGGCCGGCGGCTGATCGCCTACGTCGTGGGCGACGCGGGCCCAGGGTTGCGTGAACACGTCGCGGCAGCCCTGCCGGCCCACTTCGTGCCCGCCGCGTTCGTCCGGCTCGACGCACTTCCGTTGACGGCCAACGGAAAGCTGGACCGGCGGGCGCTGCCCGCCCCGGCCGCACCGGAAGAGCGCGCCGGGTACGCCGCCCCGGAAACCGAGACCGAAGAGGTCCTCGCGGCCATCTGGGCCGAGGCGCTCGACCTCGACCGGGTCGGCGTCGAAGACAACTTCTTCGCCCTCGGCGGCGATTCGCTGCGCAGCCTGCAGATCACGTCGATGACGAAGTCCGCCTTCGA
Source organism: Amycolatopsis sp. NPDC058278 (assembly GCF_042881395.1). Taxonomy (NCBI): domain Bacteria; kingdom Bacillati; phylum Actinomycetota; class Actinomycetes; order Pseudonocardiales; family Pseudonocardiaceae; genus Amycolatopsis; species Amycolatopsis sp. NPDC058278. Next base: position 32,769 of record NZ_JBHVXZ010000060.1, read on the forward strand.
CGTCGAGCTCACCCCCAAGGACGTGCTCACCGCCGGCACCGTGCTGGCGCTGGCGGAGCTCGTCGAAGAACGGGTCCTGCAGGACCTCGAACGGCTCGCCGCCGGCCAAGACCACTGAACAGAAGCACCGACCGGAAAGGAAATCCCCATGCAGGACGACGCCGAATTCCAGGTACTGGTCAACGACGAGGGCCAGTACTCGCTGTGGCCGGTGGCCAACGAGGTACCCGCGGGGTGGCGGGCCGACGGCTTCCGCGGCGGCCGCCAGGAGTGCATGGACCACGTCGACGAGGTGTGGACCGACATGCGGCCGCTGAGCCTGCAGCGGCAGATGGCCGCCGACGGCTGAGCCGGCGGCGCTCCCCGGCCCACCGAACCGACGCGGAAGGTCCCCTCTGATGCCCTCTCCTTCGACGTTTTCCCAGTTCATACCCGTGGTCCGGGACGTCCCGGACCCGCGGTCGCCCGCCGACGGCCGCCTCCAGCGGCTGCTCGCGGGGCTCGCCCACAAACACGGCGTCCCGGCCGCCCAGCTGGTCGTCCACGACAGCGGCCGGACGGCGTCGGCCACGGCCGGTGAGATCATCGCCGAGGCGAAGTTCCCGGCCGGGTCCATCACCAAGGCGTTCACCGCGGCACTGGCGATGCTGCTCGTCGCCGACGGCGACCTCGACCCGGACGACCCGCTCGGCGAGCACCTGGACGGCCTCGGGCCCCAGGTCGGCAGACCCACCGTCGGGCAGGTGCTGAGCCACACCGGCGGGTTGCCGGCCGCGCTCGGCGCCGACGCGGACGGGGGCGGCTCGGCCCGCCGGTACCTGCGGGCCTGCCGCGACGCCGGGCTCGTCCAGCCGCCCGGGCTGGGCTTCTCCTACTCCAACGTCGGGTACGTCCTCACCGGCTACCTGGTCGAGGCCATCACCGGGATGAGCTGGTGGGAGGCGATGGACACGATGCTGCTCGGCGAGCTCGGCATCGAGGCCGCGTTCGTCGTGGAGCCGGGTGCGCGGCGCCGGACCGCCGCCCACGTCAGCGGGCACGCCGTGCACGCGGCGACCGGCCGCGCCCGGCCGGTCGCGCAGACCCTGACCCCCGCCGAGGCCGCGGCCGGGGCGCTCGCGCTGAGCGCCGGGGACCTCGCCGCGTTCGGCCTGATGTGCTGCGGCGGCGACGGCCCGCTGCCGGCGGACCTGGTCGACCTCATGCGCCGCCCGGTGCCGGGGGCGGAGCCGTTCGGGCTGGCCGACGGCTGGGGGCTCGGCCTGGCCGGCTACCGCGGCGCCGACGCGGACTGGACCGGCCACGACGGCACCGCCGACGGCACCTCCTGCCACCTGCGGATCGACGCCGAGCACGGCCGGGTCGTCGCGCTCACCACCAACGGGAGCACCGGCTCGGCGCTGTGGACGGACCTGGTCGCGGCGCTGCGCGCCGATGGCCTGCCGGTCGGCGACTACGAGCTGCCCCACGACCTCGCCCGGGCCGCGCGCCCGGCCGCCGACCTGACCGGCCGCTACACCAACGGCGACCTCGAGTACCAGGTGGACGTCCGCGCGGACGGCGGCGCCGTGCTCGTCGTCGACGGCGAGGTCTACCCGGAGCTGGCGTTGCTGCGCGACGGGTCGTTCTCGGTGCGCGAACCCGGCACCGGCCGCCGGATCATCGGCGGCCGCTTCCTGACCGACCCGGCCACCGGCACCGTCAGCGCCATGCAGGCCGGGGGCCGGGTCGCCCGGCGCCGCCGCCGCGCCTCCTGATCTCCAGCCCCCCGCACCACCCGACTTCTGTTGTAAGGAAACGAAAGCGATGACCACCTCGAGGAAGAGCCGCATCGACGCGCTGCCCGCGGAACTGCGGGAGACGCTCAAGCGCCGGCTGGCCGGGCGGGCGGAGCGGTCCGACGTGATCGGCCGGGCGCCGCGGGAGAACGCCCTGCCGCTGTCGTTCGCCCAGCAGCGCCTGTGGTTCCTCGACGAGTTCCGCCCGGGGGACGCGGAGTACAACAGCGCCGTGGCGCTGCGGCTGACCGGGCCGCTCGACACGAGCGCCCTCACCGGCGCACTGGCGCGGCTGGTGTCGCGGCACGAGTCGCTGCGCACGACCGTCGACGACACCGGCGGCATCCCGGTGCAGGTCGTCCACGCCGATCCGGAGATCCCGGTGCGGACGGTCGACCTGACCACCGACCCCGCGTTGCGGCCGGCCGACCTGGACGAGGTGCTGGAGGCGGAGTACGGCCGGTCGTTCGACCTCCGCCGCGGCCCGCTGGTGCGGCTGCTGCTGGTGCGGGTCGCCGACGAGCAGCACATCCTGCTGATCACCGCCCACCACATCGTCACCGACGGCGAGTCGATGGGCATCCTGGTCGGCGAGCTCGGCGCGCTGTACGCGGCCGCCGTGCGCGGCGAACCCGCCGAGCTGCCCGAGCCGGCGGTGCAGTACGCCGATTTCGCCGTGTGGCAGCGGAACCGGCTCGCCGGACCCGCCCTCGACCGGCACCTCGCCTACTGGACGACCCAGCTGGCCGGCGTCGAACCCCTGGACCTGCCGTCCGACCGGCCGCGGCCGGCCGTGCGCACGACGGCCGGTGCCGTGCACCGCTTCAGCGTCCCGGCCGGCGTCGCGGCGGGACTGGCCGAGCTGGCCCGGCTCCACGACACCACGCTCTACACCGTGCTGGTCGCGGCCTGCCAGGTGCTGTTCGCCCGCTACACCGGCCGGAGCGACATCGCCGTCGGCACCGTGGTGTCCGGCCGGAACCGGCCCGAACTGCAGCGGACGGTCGGCTTCTTCGTCGACACCGTCGTCATCCGGTCCACTGTGGACCGGACCGCGCCGTTCGGGACGTTCCTCGACGCCGTCCGCACCACCGTGCTGGAGTCCTTCGAGCACGCCGAAGCCCCGTTCGAAAAGCTCGTCGAAGCCCTGCGCCTCGACCGCGACGCCAGCCGCAACCCGCTGTTCGACGCGATGGTGCTGCTGCACGGGAGCCAGGGCGGGCCGGCGGACTTCGGCGGGCTGACGGCCGAGCCGGTCGAGGTGGCCCGCCGCGCGGCCAACTTCGACCTCACCGTCGAGTTCCAGCCGGCCGCGGCCGCGCTCGAAGGCTCGCTGGAGTACAACACCGACCTGTTCGACGAGCGGACCGCCGTCGCGCTGGGCGAGCACCTCACCGTGCTGCTGACCGCGATCGCCGCCGACGCGCGGCGCCCGGTCGGCGAGCTGCCGCTGCTGACCGGCGACGAACGCCGCCGGCTGCTCACCGGCTGGAACGACACCGCGCTGGACGTGCCCGCGGCCACCGTCACCGAGCTGTTCGAGTCGCAGGCCCAGCGCAGCCCGGACGAGACCGCGCTCGTCGCCGGGGACATCGCGCTGAGCTTCGCCGAGCTCAACGCGCTCGCCAACCGCCTGGCCCGCCACCTCGTCGCGCTGGGCGCCGGCCCCGAGCGGGTGGTGGCGCTCGAGCTGCCGCGGACGGCGGAGGCCATCGTGGCCTTCCTGGCGGTGCTGAAGGCGGGTGCGGTGTACCTGCCGATCGATCCGGCCCTGCCCGCCGACCGGAAGGAGCTGCTGCGGCGGGACGCCGGCGCCACCCTGGTCCTCGGAACGGCGGAAATCGCCGCCGCGCACCAGGAGTACTCCGCCGCGGACCTCACCGACGCCGACCGCCGGGCGCCGCTGCGGCCGGACAACACGGCCTATGTCATCTACACGTCCGGGTCGACCGGCCGCCCGAAGGGCGTGGCAGTCCCGCACCGCAACCTCACCAACCTGCTCTTCAACCACCGCCACGACTTCGCCCCGCCCGGACGGCGGCTGCGGGTCGCGCTGACCGCCACGCTGTCGTTCGACACGTCCCTGGAAGGCCCGCTGCTCATGGCCGACGGCCACGAGCTGCACCTGATCGGGGACGACGTCCGGCTCGACGCCCACGCCCTCGTCGGCCACATCGCCGAACGCCGGATCGACTTCCTCGACCTCACCCCGACCTACCTGCGCCGGCTGATCCCCGCCGGGCTGCTGACCGACCCGCGGCACCGGCCCAAGATCCTGATGCTCGGCGGCGAAGCCCTGGACGACACCCTTTGGCGGGACCTCGCCGGCGCCGAAGTCACGGTGGCGCACAACTTCTACGGCCCCACCGAGTACACAGTGGACGCCGTCTCGTGCCGGGTCGGCGAAACGGCCCGCCCGGTGCTGGGCCGTCCGCTGGCCAACACCCGCGCCTACGTCGTCGACCAGGACCTGCGGCCGGTCCCCGCCGGGGTGCCCGGCGAACTGTGCCTCGCCGGGGCGCAGCTCGCCCGCGGCTACCTCGGGCGCCCGGGCCGGACGGCCGGCAGCTTCGTCGCCAATCCGTTCGGTGCGCCGGGCGAGCGGATGTACCGCACCGGCGACCGGGTCCGCTGGACCGCGGACGGGCAGCTGGAGTACCTGGGCCGGCTCGACGACCAGGTGAAGATCCGCGGCTTCCGGGTCGAGCCGGGCGAGGTCGAGGCCGCGCTGGTCCGCCTGCCCGGGGTCACCGCGGCCGTCGTGGTCGCCCACCGGCCGGACGGCGGCCACGCCCGGCTGGTCGCCTACGTCGTCGGCGCCGGACCGGTGCCGCCCACCGCCGACGAGCTGCGCGCCGCCCTGCGGGCCACGCTGCCGGACTACCTGGTGCCCTCGGCGTTCGTCCCGATCGACGCGATCCCCCTGACCCCGCAGGGCAAAGTCGACCGGCGGGCCCTGCCCGCCCCCGACGCCCCGGCGGACAGCGGCCAGGCCTACGTGCCCGCGCGCACCGCCGTCGAGCACCAGCTGGTGGCGATCTGGTCCGAAGTGCTCGGCAACGACCGCATCGGCGTCGAGGACAACTTCTTCGGCCTCGGCGGCGACTCGATCCTCAGCATCCAGGTGGTCGCCCAAGCCCGCCAGGCCGGCCTGCGGCTCACCTCGCGGGACATCTTCCTGCACCAGACCATCGCCGGGCTCGCGACCGCGGTGCAGACCGCCGCGGTCCAGGCCCCGGCGGCGGGACCGGTCGCCGGCCCCGCCCCGCTCACCCCGATCCAGCACTGGTTCTTCGCCACCCACGGGCCCCTGGCCCACTTCACCATGTCGCAGCTGCTCGAGCTGCCCGCCGACGTCGACCCGCAGGCGCTGCGGGCCGCCCTCGACGCGGTCGTCGCCCACCACGACGCCCTGCGGACCCGGTTCTTCACCGTCGACGGGCAGTGGCGGCAGGAGGTCACGCCGGAGCCGCCGACCGGCGTCCTGCGGATCCGGGACCTGTCCTCGCTCGGCGACGCCGGGCAGCGCGCCGGTGTCGAGGCCGCGGCCGCGCAGGTGCGCGCCGGCCTCGACCTGGCCACCGGCGCCCTCGCCGGCGCGGCGCTGCTCGTCCGCGGCGCCCGGCCGCCGCTGCTGTTCCTGGCCGTGCACCACGTGGTCACCGACGGCGTTTCGCTGCGGCTGCTGCTCGGCGACCTCGAAACCGCCTACGGCCAGGTCGCCGCCGGGGCGCCGGTCCGGCTCGCGGCCACCGCCACGCCCTTCACCCAGTGGGCGCACCTGCTGGAGCGGCACGTCCGTTCCGGCGGGTTCGACGACGACCTCGAGCACTGGACGCGCGTGGCGCGGCGGGTCCCGGCGGCGCTGGCGGCCGACCACGCGGGCGCCGGCACCACCGGCTCCACCCGCACGCTGACCGTGACCCTCGGCGCCGAAGACACCGACGCGCTGCTGCACCGCGTCCCGGCGACCTACCGGACCCAGGTCAACGACGTGCTGCTGAGCGCCCTCGGGCGGGCACTGGCCGACCGCACGCGGGAAGACGGCGTCCTGATCGCGCTGGAGGGGCACGGCCGCGAGGACGTCCTCGACGGCGTGGACCTTTCCCGCACCATCGGCTGGTTCACCACGCAGTTCCCGGTGGCGCTCGACCTGCCGCCGTCGGGGGACTGGGGCGCCACCCTCAAGGCGGTCAAGGAGCAGCTGCGGGCCGTCCCGCGCCGCGGCCTGAGCTACGAGGCCCTGCGGTACCTCGGCGAGCCCGGCGCGCCCGGACACGCGCTGCAGGCGTTCCCGCTGCCGCAGATCTGCTTCAACTACCACGGCCGCTGGGACGCCCAGGCCGGTGACCACGGGCTGTTCCGCGGACGGCACGACAGCCCGGGCGCCGACATCGCCCCGGACGAGGCGAGCACCTACCAGCTGGACGTCACCGGCGTCGTCGAGTCCGGCGCGCTGTCGTTGACCTGGTCCTACTCCGACCAGGTCAACGACGAAGACACCGTCCGCGAGCTGGCGGAGGCGATGCTCGCGGGCCTGCGCGAGATCGTCGCCCACTGCGCGCGGCCCGGCAGCGGCGGCCGCACGCCGTCGGACTTCCCGCTCGCCCGGCTCGATCAATCCACTGTGGACAGAATTGCCGGCGACGGCCGCGCCGTCGACGACATCTACCCGCTGACCCCCCTGCAGGCGGGCATGTTGTTCCACAGCCTTTTTGCGGGGGGTCCGGGTGGCGGAGCCCCCGGCCCGGGGCGGAGCCCCGGATGTGACAGCCTGCTCGATCCCACCGCCGACGCCTACGTCGACCAGGCACGGATGCTCCTGGACGGTGTTCGCGACCCCGACGCGTTCGCACAGGCCTGGCAGCAGGTCGCCGACCGCACCCCGGTCCTGCGGACCGAACTGGTCTGGGAGGGCGTCGAGGACCCCCTGCAGGTCGTGCGGCACCGGGCGGTCGTGCCGATCACCCGCCACGACTGGCGTGGCCTGTCCGAAGCCGAGCAGACCGCCCAGCTGGACCGGCTCTCGGCCGACGACGCCGCCACGGGCCTGGATCTCACCACCGCCCCGCTGATGCGGCTGGCGATCATCGCGCTGACCCACGACCGCGTGCTGCTGATGTGGACCTCCCACCACATCGTGCTCGACGGCTGGAGCCTGGCCCGGATCTTCACCGAGGTGTGCGAGCAGTACGCCGCGATCACCGAGCACCGGGTGCCCCGCGTGCCGGCGCACCGGCCGTTCCGCGACTACCTCGGCTGGCTCGCCGCGCAGGACGTCACCGCGGCCGAAGACCACTGGCGCACGGTGCTGTCCGGCTTCGCCGCTCCGACCCCGCTGCCGTGGGACCGGTCCCCGGCGAGCGCGCACCGGACGCGCTCGTCGCGGACGGTCCGGACGTCTTTGTCCACTGAGGACACTGCCCGGCTGCGAGACGTGGCCCGGCGTCACGGCCTGACCGTCAACACGCTCGTGCAGGGGGCCTGGGCGCTGCTGCTGGCCCACTCCAGTGGCGAACCCGACGTCGTGTTCGGCACCACCGTCTCCGGCCGGCCCGACGACCTGCCTGGCGTGGAGACCATGATCGGGATGTTCATCAACACCATCCCGACCCGGACGCGGATCGACCGCGGCGAGCGGGTGCTGTCGTGGCTGCGGCGGCTGCAGGACGAGCAGAACCAGGCCCGCCGCTACGACTTCCTCGCGCTCGGGAAGCTGCGCGCCCTCAGCGACGTCCCGCCGGGGGAGAACCTGTTCGACAGCATGGTCGCGTTCGAGAACTACCCCTTCGACGAGAACGCCGCCGCGCAGGCGGGCGTCACGCTGCGCGAGGTGACCGCCCTCGACGCCACCACCTTCCCGGTCACCCTGCGCGCCTACGTCGACCGGCGTCTCGGCTTCGAGCTGGGCACCGACCCGGCGCTGTTCGACGAGGAGACCGCCATCGCGATGGCGGCCCGGCTGGAGACTCTCCTGCTGGGGATCGCCGAGATCCCGGACCGCCCGATCGCCCGGCTGCCGTGGCTGTCGGCCGAGGACCGCGCCGGGCTCACCGCCGACCGGCCCGCGTCGCTGCCCGCCCCCACCATCACCGAGCTGTTCGCCGCCCGGGTCGCGGCGCAGCCGGAGGCGATCGCGCTCACCGCCGACGGCGTCTCCCTGACCTACGCCGAGCTCAACGCGCGGGCGAACCGGCTGGCGCACCGGCTGATCGAGCTCGGCGCCGGGCCCGAGCGGTTCGTCGCGCTGCGCCTGCCGCGCTCGGCGGAGCAGGTCGTCGCCATCCTCGCCGTGCTCAAGGCCGGCGCCGCCTACCTGCCGATCGACCCGGCCACCCCGGCCGAACGCGTCGAGCGGATGTGCGCCGACACCGATCCCGTCGCCGTCCTCACCCCCGAAGACGTCGACGTCGAGACGGGCCCCGAGACCGACCCGCCGCTGCGCTGCACGCCCGACCACCCCGCCTACGTCATCTACACCTCCGGCTCGACCGGGCTGCCCAAGGGCGTGGTGATCCCGCACCGCAACGTCACGCGCCTGTTCGCCGCGACGGACGCCCGCTTCGGGTTCGGCTCGGACGACGTCTGGACGCTGTTCCACTCCTACGCGTTCGACTTCTCCGTGTGGGAGATCTGGGGCCCGCTGCTGCACGGCGGCCGGCTCGTCGTCGTCCCGCACGCGGTGTCCCGCTCGCCGCGGGACTTCCTGCGCCTGCTGGCCGACGAGGGCGTCACCGTGCTCAACCAGACGCCGTCGGCGTTCTACCAGCTCATCCGGGCCGACGAGGACGATCCCGAAGCCGGCGGCCGGCTTGCGCTGCGGTACGTGATCTTCGGCGGCGAGGCCCTGGAAACGCGCCGGCTGGCCGGCTGGTTCGCCCGCCACGGCGACCGCGCGCCGCGGCTGGTGAACATGTACGGCATCACCGAAACCACGGTGCACGTCACCCACCACGACCTTCGGTCCGACAGGGACACAGTGGGCACTCCGGGGCTCATCGGCACCGCCCTGCCCGACCTGCGCGGGTACGTCCTCGACCCGGACCTGAACCCGGTCCCGGCCGGCGTGCCCGGCGAGCTCTACGTCGCCGGCGACGGCCTGGCCCGCGGCTACCTCGGCCGCCCGGGGCTGACCGCCGCCCGGTTCGTCGCCGACCCGTTCGGCGCGCCCGGGTCCCGGATGTACCGGTCCGGTGACCGCGTGTCCCGCACCCGCGAAGGTGCCCTGCGCTACCACGGCCGCGCCGACCAGCAGGTGAAGATCCGCGGCTTCCGGATCGAGCCGGGCGAGATCGAAACCGCCCTGCTCGCCCTGACCGACGTCGGCTCGGCGGCGGTGCTGGCCCGCGAGGACGAACCCGGCCGCAAGCGGCTGGTCGCCTACGTCGTCCCGGCCACACCGGACGCCCCGCCGAGCGCGGCGCGGCTGCGCGAGCACCTCGGCCGGTCGCTGCCGGACTACATGGTGCCATCGGCGTTCGTCATGCTCGACGAACTCCCGTTGACCCGCAACGGAAAGCTCGACCAGCGCGCGCTGCCCGCGCCCGCCGCGGCGGGGCCGGAAAGCACCGAGTTCGCCGAACCCCGCACCGAAGCCGAACGCACGGTCGCGACGGTGCTGGCCGCCACGCTCGGCCTGGAGCGCGTCGGGGCCGACGGCAACTTCTTCGAGCTGGGCGGGGATTCCATCCTCAGCATCCGGTTCACCTCCGCGCTGCGAGAGGCCTTCGGCGTCGAGGTGTCCCCGCGCACGGTGTTCGACCACCCGACGGTGGCCGGCTTGGCGGCCGCGCTGCCCGCCGCGTCCGCCACGCCGCTGTCCGCGGCGATCACCCCGGCCGGCCGCGACGCCGAGCTGCCGCTGTCCTTCGCCCAGCAGCGGCTGTGGTTCCTCGACGACTTCGCGCCCGGCAGCACCGACCACGTCACGGTCTTCGGCGTGCGGCTGCGCGGCGACCTGCGGCCCGACGCGCTCGGCCGGGCGCTCACCACGCTGATCGCCCGGCACGAGTCGCTGCGCACCACGTTCCCGGCCGTCGACGGACGCCCCCGCCAGGTCGTGGGGGAGCCGTGGCAGCTCGCGCTGCCGGTCACCGACCTCGCCGGCTCGTCGACGGCGGAGGAGGAGCTGCGGCGGCTGCTGGCCGACGACCTCGCCCGGCCGTTCGACCTCGCCCGTGGCCCGCTGCTGCGGGCGCGCCTCGTCCGCCTCGCCGTGGACGACCACGCGCTCGTGCTGTCGCTGCACCACATCATCACCGACGGCTGGTCGATGGGCGTCCTCGCCGGCGAGCTGGCCACCCTCTACGGCGACGAGCGGGTCACCCTGCCGCCGCTGCCCGTCCAGTACGCGGACTTCGCGGCGTGGCAGCGCGAGCGCCTCACCGGCGAGTTCCTCGACGAGCAGCTCGGCTTCTGGCGCCACGAGCTCGACGGCCTGCGCCCGCTGGACCTGCCGACCGACCGCCCGCGCCCGGCCACCCGGACCTCGAACGGCGCCGAGCACGAGTTCACCCTCGGCGCCGAGGCCCTCGCCGGGCTGCGCCGGCTGAGCCGCGACCGCGACACGACGCTGTTCACCGCGCTGGTCGCGGCCTGCCAGCTGGTGCTGCGCCGCTGGTCCGGCCAGGACGACGTCGCCGTCGGCACGGTGACCTCCGGCCGCGACCACCCGGAGGTCCAGGACCTCGTCGGCCTCTTCGTCAACACCGTCGTCCTGCGGTCGCAAGTGGACGGACGGCGGGGCTTCGGCGAGCTGCTCGGCGCCGTCCGCCGGACGGTCCTGGACGCCTTCGCCCACCAGGAAGTGCCGTTCGAGCGGATCGTCGACGAGCTGAGCCCCGACCGCGACCCCAGCCGCACCCCGCTGTTCGAGGTGCTGGTGACCCTGCAGAACGCCGGCAACCGCCTGCCCGCCCTCACCGGGCTCACGGCCGGGGAACTGACCCTGCCGATGACCACCGCCGGGTTCGACCTGAGCGTCGAGTTCGAGGAGGGGCCCGACGGGCTGCGGGGCCTGCTGAACTACAACACCGACCTGTTCGACGCGGCGACGATGCGGCGGTTCGCCGAGCACCTCACGGTGCTGCTCACCGCCGTCGTGGCCGACCCGGACCGGCCGGTCGACGCACTGCCGCTGCTGCCCGCGGCCGAGCACGCCCTCGTCGTCGAGACGTGGAACGCGACCGGCCGGCCGGTGCCGGACGCGGGAGTCGTCGAGCTGTTCGAGGCCCAGGCCGCCCGGACCCCGCACGCGACGGCCCTGGTCTGCGGCGGCACGGCGTTGTCGTTCGCGGAGCTCAACGCCCGCGCCAACCGGGTCGCGCGGGTGCTCGTCGCCCGGGGTGCCGGGCCCGAGCGGCTGGTGGCGGTCGCCCTGCCGCGCTCGGCCGACCTGGTCGTCACGATGCTCGCCGTCCTCAAGGCCGGTGCCGCCCACCTGCCCCTGGACCCCGAGCTGCCCGCCCGCCGGCGGGAGGCGCTGCTGGCCGACGCCCGGCCGGTGCTGGTGCTCACCGAGCCGGTCGTCGCGGAAGAAGCGGACACGAACCTCACCGACGCCGACCGCCGTGCGCCGCTCACCCCGGACCACGCCGCCTACGCGATCTACACCTCCGGCTCCACCGGAACACCGAAGGGCGTGCTCGTCGGCCACCGCGCGCTCGCCAACTTCGCCGTCGACCACGCCGGCCGGTTCACCGCCGCGGCCGGGAAGGACCGGCTGCGGGTGGCGCTGACCGCGGCGTTCTCGTTCGACGCGTCCTGGGAAACCGTGCTGCTGATGCTCACGGCCGGGCACGAGCTGCACGTGATCGACGCCGAGACCCGGCTCGATCCGGGCGTGCTGGCCGGGTACGTCGCCGAGCACGCGATCGATCTGGTCAACTCGACGCCGTCGTTCGTCCGGCACCTGCTGGACGCCGGGTTCGGGGAACACCGCCCGCCGGTGCTGCTGATCGGCGGGGAAGCCGTCGGCGAAGCGCTGTGGCGCGAGCTGAGCGACCTCGACGGCGTCACCGCGTTCAACCTCTACGGGCCGACCGAGTGCACCGTCGACGCCACCCTCTGCCGGATCGGCGAAACCGCGCGCGAGGTGATCGGCCGCCCGCTCGGGAACGTACAGGCCTACGTCCTGGACGACCGGCTCCGCCCGGCACCGATCGGCGTGCCCGGTGAACTGCACCTGGCCGGCGTCCAGCTGGCCCGCGGCTACCTGAACCGGCCCGGGCTGACGGCGGACCGCTTCCGCGCCAGCCCCTTCGGGCCGCCCGGCAGCCGGATGTACGCCACCGGCGACCGGGCCCGCCGGACCGCCGACGGCCACCTGGAGTACCTCGGCCGCGTCGACGACCAGGTCAAGATCCGCGGCTTCCGGATCGAGCCCGGCGAGGTCGAGGCGGCACTGCGCGCCCTGCCCGAGGTCGCCGACACGGTCGTCGTCGCCCGCCGCGACGACGGCCACGCCCGGCTCGTCGCCTACGTCGTCCCCGCCGACGGGTCCGCCGCGGACCCGGCCCGGCTGCGGACGGCGCTGAAGTCGACCCTGCCCGACCACCTGGTGCCGTCGGTGTTCGTCCCCCTGGACCGGCTGCCGCTGGCCACCAGCGGCAAGGTCGACCGCCGGGCACTGCCCGCGCCCGCCGTCCACCCCGCCCCGGCCGAGGGCCGGACCGCCCCGCGCACCGGCACCGAACGGCTGCTGGCGGAGATCTGGGCCGACGTCCTCGGCGTCGGAGAACCGGGCGTAGACGACAACTTCTTCGCCCTCGGCGGCGATTCGATCCTCAGCATCCAGGTCGTCTCCCGCGCCCGGCGCCGTGGCCTGCGCCTGACCTCCCGGGACGTCTTCCGCCACCAGAGCATCGCCGAGCTCGCGCTCGTCGCGGGCGCCGAAGCGGCCGCCGAGCCCGAAGCGGGGTTCACCGGCTCGGCGCCCCTCACGCCGATCCAGCGGTGGTTCTTCGAAACCGGCCACCACGACCACTTCACGATGTCCACGCTCGCCGAGCTCGATCCGGCCGTCTCGGTTCCCGCGCTGGAAACCGCGTTGGGTGCGGTGCTGGCCCGGCACGACGCCCTGCGCACCCGGTTCACCCGCACCGGGGACGGGTGGCGGCAGGAGTTCCGGCCCGACGCGGAAATCCCGGCCCTGCGGCACGTGTCCGGTGGGGACATCAGCACGGTCGCGGCCGAGGCTCGGGCGGCGCTGCGGGTCGAGGGCGGCCCGCTCGTCGCGGCCGCACTGATCACCGCTCCCGGGCAGGCACCGGGGTTGCTGCTGGTCGTCCACCACCTGGTGGTCGACGGCGTGTCCTGGCGCATCCTCTTCGACGATCTGGAAACCGCCTACCGCCAGGTGGTTTCCGGGCAGCCGGCCGACCTCGGCCCGGCGCCGGTCAGCTTCCTCCGCTGGGCGGACCGCCTCGCGGGGCACGCTTTCGACGCCGAACAACCGTACTGGACCGAAGCGCTCGACGGAGTCGACCCGGACCTGCCGGTGGACGCGACGGGGGAGAACACCGCCGGAAGTGCCCGCACGGTCACCGTCCGCCTGGACCCCGCCACCACCGACGCCCTGCTGCACCAGGTCCCCGAGGTCTACCGCACGCAGATCAACGACGTCCTGCTCGGCGCGCTCGGCCGGGTACTGGCCCGCTGGACCGGCCGCGAACGCGTCCTCGTCGGTTTGGAAGGGCACGGCCGCGAGGAAATCTTCGACGACCTCGACCTGTCCCGCACGGTCGGCTGGTTCACCGCCGAGTTCCCGGTCGCGCTCACCCTCCCCGCGACCGAAAACTGGGGATCGACCCTGAAGGCGGTCAAGGAGCAGCTGCGAGCCGTCCCCGGCAAGGGTCTCGGCTACGGCGCGCTGCGGCGGCACGACGACCCGGTGCCGCAGATTTCCCTGAACTACCACGGACAGTGGACCGCCGCCGGCGACGACGGCGGGCTGTACCGCGGCTGGGGTGGCGACCTCGGCGACGACATCGACCCCGAGCGGCCGCGCACGGCCCTCCTGGACGTCGTCGGCATCGTCGACGGTGGCCGGCTCGAACTCGCCTGGACCTACACCCCCGGCGTGCACCGCGAAGACACCGTGCGCGGGCTCGCCGAGCAGGTCCTCACGGCGTTGCGCGAGATCGTCGCGCACTGCGCCACCCCGGGCGCGGGCGGCCGCACGCCGTCGGACTTCCCCTTGGCCCGGCTGAGCGCGGCCGAACTGGACACCGTGGCCGGCGACGGCCGCGCGGTCGAGGACGTCTACCCGCTGACCCCGCTGCAGGCCGGGATGGTGTTCCACACCCTGGTCGACGCCGGCTCCCCGGCCTACTTCGAGCAGGTCCGCATCCGGCTCGCTCGCGTCGCCGACCCCGCCGCGCTCGCCGCGGCCTGGCAGCGGGTCGCCGACCGGACCCCGGTGCTGCGCACCCGGCTCGTCTGGACGGGTGTCGAAGAGCCCGTGCAGGTGGTGGACCGCGCCGCGACCCTGCCGGTCACCCACCACGACTGGCGCGACCTCGGCCCGGCGGAGCGCGAAGCCGCGCTGCGGGACGCCCTGGCGGCCGATCGGGCCGTGCCGTTCGACCTCACCCGGGCCCCGCTGACCCGGCTGACGATCGCCGCCCTCCCCGGCGACGAGGTCGACCTCGTGTGGACCTCCCACCACGTGCTGTTCGACGGCTGGAGCTCCGCGCAGGTCTTCGCCGAAGCCTGCGAGCAGTACGCCGCCGCGACCGCCGGCGTCCGCCCCGCCCTGGTCACGCGGCGCCCGTACCGCGACTACCTCGGCTGGCTGGCCGGCCGCGACCAGGCCGCGGCCGACGCGTTCTGGCGGGACACCCTGGCCGGCTTCGACGCGCCGACCGCGTTGCCCTACGACCGCCCGCCGGCCGAAGCCCACCAGTCCCGGTCCACCGATTCGGTCCGGATCGAGCTGCCGCCGGCCGCGACGCTGCGGCTGCGGGAGTTCGCCCGGACCCACGGCCTCACCGTCAACACCGTCGTGCAGGGCGCCTGGGCGCTGCTGCTGGCGATGTTCTCCGGCGACCGTGACGTCGTCTTCGGCACCACCGTCTCCGGCCGCCCGGCCGACCTGGCCGGCGTCGAAACCATGATCGGGCTGTTCATCAACACCATCCCCACCCGTGTCCGCGTCGACGGCACCCAGCCGGTCGCGCGGTGGCTCGGGCAGCTGCAGACGGCCCAGAGCGAGGCCCGCGACCACGACTTCGTGTCGTTGGCCCGGTTGCGCCCGCTCAGCGACGTCCCGGCGGGACAGAACCTGTTCGACAGCATGGTCGTGTTCGAGAACTACCCGATCAGCGAGCCCGCCACCGCGGGTGCGCCCCGGGTCGTCGAGGTGGCCTCGGCCGACGCCACGAACTTCCCGCTGTGCCTGCGCGCGTCCCTCGACGAAGGCCTCGCCCTCGACCTCGCCTACGACCCGGCGCTGTTCGACCGGGACACGACGGCGGCCCTGACCGACCGGCTGGCCCGGCTGCTCGACGCCGTCACCGCCGACCCGGACCGGCCCCTGGCCCGGGTGCCGTGGGTCGACGCCGCCGAGCGCGCCCGGGTGCTCGCGGACGCCCACGGCCCGGGCGCCGCCGGGACGCCGTCCACGGTGCCCGCGCTGTTCGCCGACCAGGTGCGGCGCCGTCCGGACGCCGTCGCCGTGCTCGCCGGCGACCGCAGCCTGACCTACGCCGAACTCGACGAGCGGGCGAACCACCTGGCCGCGCGGCTGGCCGGCCTTGGCGTCGTCGCCGAAGACCGGATCGGGCTGCTGCTGGAGCCGTCGGTCGAGCACGTCGTCGCCGAACTCGCCGTGCTCAAGGCGGGTGCGGCCTACGTGCCACTGGACACCCGGGCGCCGCACGAGCGGCTGCGGGCCGTGCTCGCCGAGGCCGGGGTGTCGGTCGTGGTGTCCGGCGACAGCTGGGTGCCGACCGCCGAAGCCGTCCACAGTGGACCGGTACGGACCGTGGGCGGGCAGCGGTCGCGGACCGCACCGGAATGCTCCGTGGCGCCCGAAAACCTCGCCTACGTCATGTACACCTCCGGCTCCACCGGCGTCCCCAAGGGCGTCGCCGTGCGCCACCGCGACATCACCGCGCTGGCCCAGGACGGCCGGTTCGCCGGCGGCGCCCACACCCGGGTGCTCGCGCACTCGCCGCTGGCTTTCGACGCCTCCACCTACGAACTGTGGGTCCCGCTGCTCAACGGCGGCGCGACGGTCCTGCCCGACGGGCCCGACCTCACCGTGGAATCTTTGCGGCGCGCGGTGTCCGCGCACGGGGTGACGGCGGCGTGGCTGACCGCCGGGCTCTTCCGGCTGCTCGCCCAGGACGCCCCGGACTGCCTGCGCGGCCTGCGCGAGGTGTGGACCGGCGGCGACGTCGTCCCGCCCGCCGTGGTGCGGGCGGTCCAGGCCGCCTGCCCCGGCCTCGTCGTGGTCGACGGCTACGGCCCCACCGAAACGACCACCTTCGCCACCTCGTTCCGGATGACCGGCGGGGCGGTCGTCCCCGCACCCGTGCCGATCGGCCGTCCGCTCGACGGCATGCGCGCCTACGTGGTGGACGCCGAGCTGCGCCCGCTGCCCGCCGGGGCGCCCGGCGAACTGTGCCTGGCCGGGGCGGGCCTGGCCCGCGGCTACCTCGGCCGGCCCGGCCTGACCGCCGAGCGGTTCGTCCCCGACCCGTTCGGCGCGCCGGGGGAGCGGATGTACCGCACCGGCGACGTCGTCCGGCGCGGTCCCGGCGGCGACCTGGAATTCCTCGGCCGCTCCGACGACCAGGTCAAGCTGCGCGGGTTCCGGATCGAGCTCGCCGAGGTCGAGGCCGTGCTGGCCGCCCACCCGGCGGTCGCCCAGGCGGTCGCGAGCGTGCACGCGGACGCCGCCGGCACCCGGCGACTGATCGCGCACGTCGTCCTCGCCCCCGGGCGGACCGCGGACCCGGCCGGCCTGCGCGGGCACGCGGCCGCGTCCCTGCCCGAGTACATGGTGCCCGCCGCCGTGCTGGTGCTGGCCGCGCTTCCGTTGAACCGCAACGGGAAGGTCGACCGCCGCGCGCTGCCCGCCCCGGACGGACCGGTGACGTCGCAGCGGCCCTACGCCGAGCCGGCCACCGCGACCCAGCGCGCCGTCGCCGGGATCTGGCAGCGGCTGCTCGGCGTCGAGCGGGTCGGCGCCCAGGACAACTTCTTCGAGCTGGGCGGCGACTCGATCCTCAGCATCCGGCTGGTGTCCCGGCTGCTGGCCGAATGTGGGGTGTCGCTGTCGCCGCGGGCGGTGTTCGCGCACCCCACGGTCTCCCGCCTCGCCGCCGCGATCGAAACCGTCGGGGCCACCGCCAAGGACCCGATCCCGGCCGTGCCCCGCGACCGCGAGCTGCCGCAGTCCTTCGCCCAGCAGCGGCTGTGGTTCCTCGACGAGTTCGAGCCGGGCGGCACCGAGTACGTGACCAGCTCCGCGGTGCGCCTGCGCGGCGCACTGGACGTCGATGCGCTCGCCGGGGCGTTCACCGCGCTGGTCGCCCGGCACGAGCCGCTGCGCACCACGTTCGGCTCGGCCGACGGCCACGGCGTCCAGGTCGTGCACCCGCCGTCGCCGGTGCCGCTGCCGGTCGTCGACGCTCGCGAGGAAGAGCTCGCGAACATCCTGCGTGCCGACGGCGAGCAGCCCTTCGACCTCGGCGAAGGGCCGCTGCTGCGTGCCAAGCTGATCCGGCTCGCCCCGCGGGAGCACGTGCTCACCGTGGCGGTGCACCACATCGTCACCGACGGCTGGTCGAACGGCCTGATCGCCGAAGAGGTCGGCGCGTTCTACGCGGCCGCGCTGCGCGGCGAACCGGCGGACCTGCCGCCGCTGCCGGTGCAGTACGCGGACTTCGCGGCCTGGCAACGCGGCCGGCTCGCCGAGCGGGTGCTGGCCGGCCAGGTCGACTACTGGGCCGAGCGCCTGCGCGACCTCACCCCGCTGGAGCTGCCCACCGACCGGCCCCGCCCGCCGGTGCGCACCACCCGCGGCGCGACGCGCGAGATCGTCGTCCCGGCGGCGGTGACCGCCCGGCTCGAGCAGGTGAGCCGGCAGCGGGAAACGACCCTGTTCACCACGCTCGTCGCCGCCTGCCAGGTGCTGCTCGGCCGCTGGGCCGGCCAGGACGACGTGGCCGTCGGCACGGTCACCTCCGGCCGGGAGCGCCCCGAGCTCGAAGGGCTCGTCGGGTTCTTCGTCAACACGCTGGTGCTGCGGTCTCGGGTCCGTCCGGACGTGGCGTTCACGGCGTTCCTCGACGAGGTCGCGGCGGGCGTCCGCGCGGCGTTCGACCACCAGGACCTGCCGTTCGACCGGGTCGTCGACGCGGTGCAGCCCGGCCGCGACCCGAGCCGGACGCCGCTGTTCCAGGTGATGGTGGTGCTGCAGAACAGTCCCCGCGAAGCGGCCCGGCTGCCCGGCCTGGAGACCGAGGAGCTGCCCCAGCCGGCGACGGCGGCGAACTTCGACCTGACGCTGGAGTTCCAGCCGGACGGCGGAGTCCTGCGGGCGGCGCTGACGTACAACACGGACCTGTTCGACGCGGCCACGATCGACCGCCTGGCCACCCACCTGGGTGTCCTGCTGGCGGGCGTCGCGGACGACCCGGACCGGCCGCTGGCCCGGCTGCCGCTGATCGGCGCGGCCGAGCGTGAGCTGGTGCTGGGTGCCTGGAACGACACGGCCGTCCCGGTGGAGCCGCGCACGCTGGCCGAGCTGGTGTCGGCCCGCGCGCGGCGGACGCCGGACGCGACGGCGGTCATCGCGGGCGAGTCCCTCACCTACGCCGAGCTGGAGGGCCGCGCGTCCCGGTTGGCGCGGGTGCTCGCCGGACGCGGCATCGGCCCGGAGCTGATCGTGGCCCTGGCCCTCCCGCGGTCGGTGGAGATCGTGGTGGCGCAGCTCGCGGTCCTGAAGGCGGGCGGGGCGTTCCTGCCGGTGGACCCGACTTACCCGATCGAGCGCATCACGTTCATGCTCGCCGACGCCCGCCCGGCCCTGGTCCTCACCCTGGAGGGTCTGGCGCCCCCGGCGCCCGAGGGAGTGGAGGTGCTGGCGCTCGACGACCCGGCGCTGTTCGACACCGTGCCGGCCGCGGTGCCGGGAGGCGTGGGCGAGGATTCGGTCCTGGCCGCCGCTTCGGCTGAGCCGGCCGCGTCCGCCGCTGCTTCGGCCGAGCCGGCCGTGCCCGCCGCCGCATCGGCTGAGCCGGCCGCGTCCGCCGCTGCTTCGGCCGAGCCGACCGTGCCCGCCGCCGCTGCGGCCGAGCCGTTCCCGCCGGTCCCCGTCCGCCCCGAGCACCCCGCCTACGTCATCTACACCTCCGGCTCCACCGGCCGGCCCAAGGGCGTGGTCGTCACCCACGCCGGGCTGGCCTCCTTCGCCGCCGCCGAAGCCGAACACCTCCAGGTCACCGAAGGGGACCGGGTCCTGGCCTACTCTTCGCCCAGCTTCGACGCGTCCATCCTGGAACTCTGCCTGGCGCTGCCCAGTGGCGCCGCGCTCGTCGTCGTCCCGCCCGAGCCGCTGCTCGGCGAACCCCTCGCCGAGTTCCTCGCCACCCACCGGATCACCCACACCCTGATCCCGCCCGCCGCGCTGGCCACCGTGCCCGCCACCGACCTGCCGGACCTGCGCACCCTCGTCGTCGGCGGCGACGCCTGCCCGGCGGAGCTCGTCGACCGGTGGGCACCCGGACGGCGGATGATCAACGCCTACGGCCCCACCGAATCGACGATCGTCGCGACCTGGAGCGACCCGCTGGAACCGGGCACGCCGCCGCCGATCGGCCGGCCCATCCCGAACACCCGCGGCTACGTGCTCGACGCCGCCCTCCAACCCGTGCCGATCGGCGTGGCCGGCGAGCTGTACGTCGCCGGGCCGAGCCTGGCCCGCGGCTACCTCGACCGGCCGGGCCTGACCGCCGACCGGTTCACCGCCAACCCCTTCGGCGCGCCGGGGGAGCGGATGTACCGCACCGGCGACGTCGTCCGGTGGACGACGTCACCAGTGCAGCTGGAGTTCACCGGCCGGGCCGACGACCAGGTCAAGGTCCGCGGCTTCCGCATCGAACTCGGCGAAGTCGAGGCGGCGCTGACCCGCCACCCCGGCGTGGCCGCCGCGGTGGCCGCCGTCCAGCAGGACTCCTCGGGCCACAAGCGCCTGGTCGCCTGCTTCGTCGCCGAACCGGGGGCCGGCCCGGCCGGCGCCGGCGGACTGGGGGTGTTGCAGTGGCGGTGGGCGGCCCGGCCCCGGGGGGCCCCGCCCCTGGGGGGGGTGGCCCGGGAGGCGCGCGGGGCTTCCTGAGCCGGTCGCTGCCCGGGCACCTGGTGCCCGCCGCGCTGCTGGAGCTGCCCGCGCTGCCGCTCGGGCCGAGCGGCAAGGTCGATCGCCGCGCCCTGCCCGTGGTCGCCGCCGCGGCCGAGCCGGCCACCCGCCACGTCGAGCCGGTGACCCCGGCCGAGCGCGCGCTCTGCGAGATCTGGGCGCAGGTCCTCGGCTTGGACCGGGTCGGCACCGCCGACAACTTCTTCGAGCTGGGCGGCGATTCCATCCTCAGCATGCAGGTCGTGTCCCGCGCCCGGCAGGCCGGGCTGCGCGTGTCCACAAAGGACATCTTCCTGCACCAGACCGTCGCCGCGCTGGCCCCCGAAGCCGGCGCGGTGGCCGAGGAAGCGGCTGCGGACGGGCCGGTCGTCGGCGAGCTACCGCTGACCCCGATCCAGGACTGGTTCTTCGCCACCCACACCGTCAACCCGCACCACTTCAACCAGTCGATGCTGGTCGAGCTCGCCGACGGCTTCGACGCCGGCGCACTCGACCGGGCGCTGGCCGCGGTGTGGACCCACCACGACGCCCTGCGCATGCGGTTCACCCGCACCGAAGGGGGCTGGCGCCAGCACAACGCCGACGTCGAGCCGGTGCCGGGGCTGCGCCACGAGGACCTGACCGCCGAGCCCGCGGCCGGCCGGGCGGCCGCGCTGGAGCGGATCGCCGACGCCGTCCACGCCGGGTTCGACCTCGCGCGGGGCCCGCTGCTGGCGGCCGTCCTGGTCACCGCCGATCCGGCGTGGCGGCCGCGGCTGTTCCTGGCCGCCCACCACGTCGTGGTCGACGCCGTTTCCTGGCGGATCCTGCTCGACGACCTCGACACCGCCTACCGCCAGGCCGCCCGGGGCGTCCCGATCGACCTCGGCCCGCGGACGACGTCGTTCCGGGACTGGGCGCACCGCCTGCGTGACCACGTCCGCGCCGGCGGCTTCGACGACGAGCTGGCGTACTGGACCGGCCTGCCCGCCTCGGGCGAGCTGCCGGTGGACCACGACGCCACCGGCACCGGCTCGGCGGAGGTCACCGTGGCGCTCGACGCCGACGACACCAACGCCCTGCTGCGCTCGGCGCCGTCGGCGTACCGCACGCGCGTCAACGACGTCCTGCTCGCCGCCCTGGCGTGGGCGCTGGCCCGGTGGACCGGACGGCCGGCCGTCTCGATAGCCCTCGAAGGCCACGGCCGGGAAGACGTCCTCGACGGCGTCGACCTCAACCGGACCGTCGGCTGGTTCACCACCCTCTACCCGGTGGCGCTCTCGGTCGACGGCGCGGACGACCCGGACTGGCGGACGCTGGTCAAGTCGGTTCGCAAGCAGCTGCGGGCCGTGCCGGGCAACGGGTTCGGCTACGGCGCCCTTCGCCACCTCGGCGACCCGGACGTCCGGAAGCAGCTCGCGGAAACCGGGCCGCAGCCGCAGATCTCGTTCAACTACCTCGGCCAGTGGGACGACTCCGGGGCGGCGGCGACCTCCGAAAGCCTCTTCGCGGCGACCCGCGGTTCGCTCGGCCTCGACCACGACCCGGCCGAGCACCGCCCGTACCTGCTCGACCTGGTCGGCGCGGTCCAGGACGGCGAGCTGGTGTTTTCCCTGATCCACCAGCCCGATCGCCACGACCGGGCGACGGTCGAAGCCGTGGTGGGCGACTTCGCCACCGCGCTCAGGCGGATCGCCGCCGACAGCCGGAAGGAGCGGCGGTGACCACGCGCCTTTCGCGGAACCGGAACTACCGGCTGCTGTGGGGCAGCCAGGCGCTGTCGGAGGCCGGGTTCAGCGCGTCGATGATCGCGTTGCCGCTGCTGGTGCTGGCGGTGACCGGTTCGCCGGCGCTGTCCGGGCTGGTGCTCGGCGTCGACGCGATGGCCCAGCTGGTCGCCGGGCTGCCCGCGGGCGCGCTGGCGGACCGGTGGGACCGCAAGAAGATCCTGCTCGGCTGCGAGGCCGCGTACGCGGTGGCGGTGTCGAGCCTGGTGGCGGCGATCTGGTGGGACGGCGTGCGCATCCCCCACCTGATCGCGGTCGCGGCGGTGATGGGCTGCTGCCGGTCGCTGTTCGGCCCGGCCGAAGGCGCGATGCTGGCCGGGGTCGTGCCCCCGGCCCAGCTGCCCACGGCGGTGGCGATGAACTCCGCGCGCGGCGCGCTCGGCCAGCTGTCGGGCACCGCGGTCGGCGGGTTCCTCTACGGCATCGGGCGGGCCGTCCCGTTCGCCTTCGACGTGCTCGTCCACCTGATCTCGCTGGTCGCGCTGACGTTCGTCCGGGCGCCGCGCCGCGAGGCCGCGCGGCTGGAGGGCGGGCACCTCGGCCGGGAGATGGCCGAGGGGCTGCGCTGGGTGTGGAGCGAACGGCACGTGCGCGTCACGGTGGCGTGCGCGGTGAGCTTGAACTTCTTCTTCAGCGCCTACTACATCGTGATCATCGTGCTGGCCAAGGAGCGGGGCGTCACCTCGGGCGAGATCGGCGTGATGGCCGCGATGCTCGGCGTCGGCGGAGTGGTGGGGTCGCTGATCGCGCCCTACCTCCAGCGGCGGCTCAGCCCGTACGTGTCGATCATGAGCGTGTTCTGGGTGCTGACCCTGCTGACCCCGCTGGCGGCCGTGATCCACGACGGCTACCTGCTGGGCGTGCTGTTCGTCGCCATGGCCCTGCTCCCGCCGACCGCCAACACGACGATCGGGACCTACCAGCTGCTGCTCACCCCGGACCGGCTGCGCGGCCGGCTGACCAGCGTGATGGGCGTGATCGGCGGGGTGTCCGCGGCGACCGGGCCCGCCTTCGGCGGACTGGTGGTGCAGGCGTTCCCCGGCACCGGCGCGGTCGTGCTGTGCGCCGCGGGGATCGCCCTGGTGACCCTGGTCGTCACGGTGAGCCCGACCCTGCGCCGCTTCCCCCGCAGCGACACCCTCGTCCCCGCATCCCAGCCGACGACGACCGAGGAGAAAACATCATGACCACCCAGGAATCCGGCGTCGCGTTCGCCTTCGAAGACCTGCTGGCGCGCTCGGCCGAGCTGCGCGAGCGCGGCCCGGTGCACCACGACGAAGAGCGTGGCCTGTGGCGGGTGCTCGACCACCCGGGCGTCTCACGGGTGCTGTCCGACCCGGCGGCGTTCTCGTCGGACTTCAGCGGGCTCACCCCGGTCCAGGAGGACTTCGAAACCTTCCGCAAGGGCAACTTCGTCGGGATGGACCCACCGGACCACCGCAAGCTGCGCACCCTGGTCAGCCAGGCGTTCACCCCGCGGGTGGTGGCCGGCCTCGAGCCGCGGATCCGGGCCATCGCCGGCGAGCTGCTCGACGAGGTCGCCGGGGCGTCCCGCTTCGACGTCGTCGACGCCCTCGCGTACCCGCTGCCGATCATCGTGATCGCGGAGCTGCTCGGCGTCCCGGTGGCGGACCGCCCGCTGTTCACCCGCTGGGCCCAGGTCCTCTTCAGCGGCGACCAGCTGGGCGAGTCGGCCGACATGGCGGACATCCAGCGCGCCCTGGACGCGATCGCCCCGACGATCCGCGAGATGAACGCCTACATCCTCGACCACATCCGGCACCACCGCGCCCACCCCGGCCCGGGCCTGACGAGCCGGCTGGTGGCGGCGGAGTTCAACGGCGAGCGGCTCGAGGACCAGGAGATCGTGGGGTTCGTCGCGCTGCTGCTGATCGCGGGCCACATCACGACGACGGCGTTGCTGGGCAACGCGGTGGTGACGTTCGACCGCAACCCGGCCGCGGCGGCGGCGCTGCGGTCGTCGCCGGCCGGCCTGCCGGCAGCGCTGGAGGAGGTGCTCCGGATGCTGCCGCCGTTCCCCGAGCTGGGCCGCCGCACGACCCGCGAGATCGAGCTGGGCGGCCACCGCATCCCGGAGAACTCGATCGTGATGGCGGACCTGGCGGCGGCCAACCGGGACCCGGCGTTCTTCGACCGGCCGGACTCGTTCGACCCGGCGCGGAACCCCAACCCGCACCTGACGTTCGGCCACGGCATCCACTTCTGCTTCGGCGCGCCGCTGGCGCGGCTGGAGGGCCGGATCGCGTTCGAGGTGCTGTTCGAGCGGTACCGGGACCTGGCGGTCGCCACGGACGCGCCGGTGGAGTTCCAGAACCCGTCGGTGATCGTCAGCGTCAGGCATCTGCCGCTGGACGTGGAGCGGTCCTGACCGGCCGCGGCGCACGCACGGGTTTCCGCGGGTGCGCCGCGCCTTTGTGGTGGCTGTTCGGCAGGTCGTGGACGTCGCGCTGCCATCGTCGCAGCGAGTTGCCGGGCATCCCGGCCTGCCGCAGGATGTCCACCCGGTTCCGGCCGCATGGCGCCCCCGCGGGATCCGGATTCCGCTGTCGAAAAGAAAACGGGGGACGGCGGCGAACGGGTCAATGCGCTGGGGCGAACGCGGGCGCGAGCTTTCCGTCCACCCAGGCCGCGACCACCGCCAGCCCGGTGGCCGCGGCCGCGGCGAGCAGGAGCGCCTGGCCGCCCAGGCCGCTCGCCGCGCCCGCGAGGGCCGCTCCGGCCGCCGCCGAGGTGACCTTCAAGCCCGCGCTCGTCACGAACACCTGGGCCTGCGCGCTCGCCGGGGCGTACGCGCCGCGGGCGGACAGGGTGGCCGTGAACGCCATCGCGTTCAGCAGGCCCAGCACCGCGAACCCGGCGATCGCCACCGCGTAGGCCGGAGCGAACGCCGACATCGCCGTGGCCACCGCCATGGCCGCGAACAGCCGGGCCGTCAGCACCTCCGGCTCGCCGCGCAACGGCCACGCCGTCACCAGGGCCGAGCCCAGGAGACTGCCCGCGCCGTACACGACGGTCAGCGTCGCCCCCGCCGCGGCCGTGCCGCGCAGTTCCGCGCCGAAGCGCACCGCCACGACCGGGAGCGCCCCCAGTTCGACCGCCGCCAGCACCGTCAGGAGCGTCACCCGGCGCAGCGGCCCCCGCCGCACCAGCACCGCCAGCCCGGCGCGCAGGCTCGCGGCCTCCGCCGGGCGCGCGCGGCCCGCCAGCGGCAGCGTCACGACCAGCGCGCCGGCGGCCACCGCCGTGCCGGCCAGCGCGAGCACCGCCTCGAGCGGGCCGGCCACCGCGGTGAGCGTCGCGGCCGCCGCCGGGCCGGCCGTGCCGCCGACGCCGTAGGTCAGCGCGTCCCAGCCGCGGCCGCGGCGGCCCGGGCCGAGGTCGTCCAGCACGCTGCTCAACCCGCCGGTCAGCAGGGGACCGCAGGCGCCGGCGACCGCCACCGCGGCGAGGGCCGCGGCCGTGGGCAGCCGGCCGGTCGCGAGCGCGCCCGCGGTCAGTGCGACCCCGTACACCAGGTACGCGAGCGCCAGCAGCCGGCGCCGGTCGCGGGCGCGGTCGAGGCGGACGGCCAGCCACGGGCCCACCAGGTGCGGTGCGGTCAGCGCGGCGATCAGCAGCCCGCCGGTGGCCGCGGACTGGTGCCGGTCGGCGACCAGCAGGAGGAGCCCGACCGAGGCGCCGCTGTCGGCGCCGCGGACCAGCACCGCGGCCGTCAGGTACCGCGTCAACCCGGACATCGCACCCCCGTCACCCCATTGTCTGGTGACGCCACCTTGGCAGGTGACCGCGTCACCGGTCAATATGGTGACGTGTTCACCTTCCTCAGCGGCCGCCCCTGCCTGGACCTGACGACCACGCTGCAGGTCCGCCACCACGAGCACCCGCGTGAGCTGCTGACCGCGCCCGCCGACGTCACGCGCTGGCTGGCGGAAGCGGGGTACGGCGCCGGCATCGCCGTCGACGACGCCGGGCTCCGCCGGACCGTCGCGCTCCGGGAAACCGTCCACCGGCTGTGCCGCCGGGCCGGGCGCGACGGCGATCGAGCGGAGCTGAACGCGTTCGCCGCGCCGCCGCCGCTGGTGCCGCACTGGACGGGTACCGCGGTCGAGTACCGCGGCGACCTCGGCCAGGCGCTTTCGACGCTCGCCCGCGACGCCGTCGACCTGCTCGCCGGCCCGCACGCCGCCCGGATCCGCGAGTGCGCGCACCCGGACTGCAGCCGCCTGTTCCTGGACGCGTCGCACGCCGGCCGTCGCCGCTGGTGCGACATGACCGCGTGCGGCACCAAGGTCAAGTCCGCGGGGTACCGGCGGCGCCGTCGGGTGGTCGAGGTTCCGGATGCGCCTTGACTGGGTAGCCCACAGGTGTGAGCTGAGCAGGTGACGCCTGCTGCGACGAGTGAGAGGTGATCACATGAGCCAGGGCGACGCCCCGGTCGGGCGATCGGTGAAGACGGCGGCGGCCGGCGTACGGGATCTCGCCGCGGAGGCCGCGCGGGTGGGAGCGGCCGCGGCCGCGCGGGCGGTCGAAATCACCGATCGGAAGCTGGCCGAAGGCAAGGACGAACTCGCGAAGGTCGGTCGCGCGGCGACCAAGGACCTCGACAAGAGCACGCGGTCGTCACGCCGTGACGTGCTGACGAACTCCGGTGCGGCCCGCGACGAGGTCTTGGCCCGCGCGGCGAAGATGCGCGACCCGGGCCGCAAGGCGGCCCAGGCGGTGGCGACGGTGGTGAGCTCGGCGGGCGAGTCCGGCCGGCGCCGCCGGAAGGCCGTGGCCACGGCCAAGCGCGACTTGGCGGTGGCGCTGCAGGAGGCCAAGAGCGTGGCGCGCGGCGAGCGCACGAAGCGCGCACGCTGGCCGTGGCTGGTGGCGTTCGGTGCGGTGGCGGCGGCGATCGTGGCGGTGGTCCAGATCCGCCGGCCGAACCCGCTGGCCGAGGCGGAGAAGAACGCTTCGGCCCAGCCGGGCGAGAAGCCGGCGACGCAGCCGACGGACAAGTCGGCGACGCAGCCGGCGGACAAGTCGGCGACGCAGCCGGCGGACAAGCCGGCCACGGCACCGACGGCGGACAAGCCGGCCACGGTGACCACGCCGGACAAGCCGGCGGCGGCAGCCAAGCCGGCGCAGCCGACCCCGGCCTCGCAGCCGGCGGCCAAGCCGACGCCTACGCCGACCTCGGCTGAGAAGCCCGCGCAGCTGGCGGCCAAGCCCGCCGACGGC
>NZ_JBHVXZ010000061.1:0-59718 GCF_042881395.1 Amycolatopsis sp. NPDC058278
AGCCACAACCCGAACCTGCCGCCGCCCAGCCTACCCCCGCCAGGATCGCCCCTTGACATAAAGGGGAGCCATGAGTGGAAGGGGTGGGGTGAGCGGAATGGCTGCGCTGAAGTGGTTCCTACGCAGCCGTGCTGCGGGAACCGGGTGCTCGTGGGCGGCTTCGGCCCGGTCGGCCCGGGTCGCGGAGCCGGATCGACTCGGCGCGCCGGGCCCGGCGGCGCAACGCCGTCGCGCGGCTGCGCACCGGCGCCGACCACAGCGCGAGCTCGGCGCGGTGGGTGCTGCCGACCAGCAGGACGACCAAGAGGCTCGCGGCGGCGAGGGAGGCGAAGGCGACCAGCGCGGTCGGGCTGGTCAACGCGGGGAACGCCAGCTCCAGCAACGTGTGCACGGCGTCCCCTTCCTTCCACCACCAGAGTAGCGAAAACGCTAACAGCCCGATGGGCTGTAACCTGGTTCGATGAGAGGGCAACTCGTCATCGTGCCGATCCTGGCCATGCTCCTGCTGTTCGGCGTGCCGTGGTGGACGCTCGTCCTGGCTCCGGAGTGGGGCCTCGCCGGCACGATCGCCGGCACCGTCGTGCTGGTGTCGGGCCTGGTCACGATGCCGGTCGCGATGTTCCGCGGCCATTCCCGGCACCAGAGCGACAGCGCCGCCCGCCTCGGCGACTCGCTGCTCGCGGTGATCTGGGTGCTGTTCAGCTGGTCGATCCTGAGCCTGGTGCTGCGGGTCGCGCTGCTCGGCGTCGACGACCCGGCGCGGTCGCGGATCGTCGCGGGCGCGACGGCGCTGATCGCCACCGGGCTGCTCGTGCACGGCCATCGCGTCGCCATGCGGGTGCCGCCGGTGAAGGCGGTCGACGTCGCCATCCCGCGGCTCGGGCCGGGGCTCGACGGCCTGCGCGTCGCGGTGCTGACCGACACCCACTTCGGGCCGATCGACCGGACGAAGTGGTCGGAGGACGTCGTCGCGGCGGTCAACGCGCTCGAGGCGGACGTCGTCTGCCACGCCGGTGACCTCGCCGACGGCGCGGTGGCCAAGCGCCGCAAGCAGGTCGACCCGCTCGGCGGCGTCCAGGCCGGGCTCGGGCGGTTCTACATCACCGGCAACCACGAGTACTTCGGCGAGGCCCAGGCGTGGCTCGACCACATGGAAGGGCTCGGCTGGGACACCCTGCACAACCGTTCGACGCTGCTCGAGCGCGACGGCGACCGGATCCTCTTCGCCGGCATCGACGACCCGACCGGCGCGGCGTCCGGGCTGCCCGGCCACGGCCCCGACCTGGCCGCGGCGCTGGCCGACCGCCCCGCCGGCGTGCCGGTGGTACTGCTGGCGCACCAGCCGAAGCAGGTCCGCGAGGCCCGCGAGGCCGGTGTGGACCTGCAGATCTCCGGGCACACGCACGGCGGCCAGATCTGGCCGTTCCACCTCCTGGTGCGGTTCGACCAGCCGACGCTGTCCGGCCTGACCCGGCACGGCGAGACGCAGCTGTACAACAGCCGCGGCACGGGGTTCTGGGGCCCGCCGTTCCGGATCTTCGCACCCAGCGAGATCACGCTCCTGACCTTGCGTTCGGCCTGACGTTCCCGATCGATCGCCTTGGAGAGGCACTACCGACAACTTTTTTTGTCTTGACAGATCGAAGCGTCGGAGTCAGGCTGGTTGCCATGACGACGACCACCTCTGCCGACGGCACCGAGATCGCCTACACCCGCGCGGGGTCCGGTCCCGCGCTCGTCCTCGTGGACGGCGCGATGTGCTACCGCGGCTCGTCCCCCAACGACGCGCTGGCGAAGGAGCTGGCCGCGCACGTCACCGTGTACACCTACGACCGCCGCGGCCGGGGCGAAAGCGGCGACACCGGGCCGTACACGGTCGAGCGCGAGGTCGAGGACGTCGCGGCGCTCATCAAGGAGGCGGGCGGCGAGGCGTTCCTGTTCGGCATTTCCTCCGGCGCCGCCCTGGCCCTCGAAGCGGCGCGCAGCCTCCCCGTCCCGAAACTGGCGGTGTACGAGCCACCGTTCATCGTCGACAGCACCCGCCCCCGCGTCCCGGCCGATTACGCGACCCGGCTCGACCAGGCGCTGAAGGAGGGCAAGCGCGGCAAGGCGGTCAAGATGTTCATGACCGAAGGCGTGGGCCTGAGCGGCGCGACGGTGGCGATGATGCGGATCATGCCGTTCTGGTCGAAGCTCAAGCGGGTGGCCCACACGATCCCGTACGACACGGCGATGGTGATCGACCACCAGGCCGGCGAGCCCCTGCCGGCGGCGTGGCCGGAGGTGAAGGTCCCGGCACTGGTGATCGACGGAGGCCGCAGCCCGGACTGGATGCGCAACGGCGTGGCGTCGCTGGCGAAGGTGCTGCCGTCGGCAGAGTACCGGACGCTGCCGGGCCAGACGCACATCGTGAAGGCCCCGGCTTTGGCGCCAGTGCTGAAGGAGTTCTTCCTCGCCTGAGTGGCGCTTGTACCCGTTTTGTACGGCCGCGCCCGATCGTCGCCGCCATGAGACGTCTGCTGTGCACCGCACTCTCCGCCGCGCTGGCCACCGGGCTGCTCGCGGTGCCCACCCAGGCGGGGGCAGCCGACCTGCGGATCGCCAACGGCGGGTTCGACCAGGGGCTGACCGGGTGGAGCGGGTCGCACAGCCCCGGCGGGTTCACCGCCGTGACGTGGGACGGCCGCACCGCGGCGCGCGTGGACGACACGTCCCCGGACAACGCCTACGGCCGGGAGAACCAGCCGGGGCTGCCCGCCACCGCCGGCGTCCGGTACACCGCCTACGCCCAGGTCTGGACCGAGAGCGGCGCGGCCGACCTGTACCTGCGGTTCCGCGACGCGTCCGGGCAGCTGCTAGGCAGCGTGACCGGCGGTCCGGTCTCCGGCCGGAAGTGGAACACCGCCACCGCCTCGGGAGCGGCGCCCGCCGGCACCGCCAGCGTCTCCGCGCTCGTCTACTCGGGCGTCGGCAACGTCGGCACGGCGTACTGGGACGAGGTGGTGCTCGGCCAGGACGACACGGACCTCGGCGTCCAGCTGGAAAGCAGTGTCCCCAACGCCACCACCTTCGCCGGCGGCAAGGCCTACGCGGTCTACACCGGCACCGCCGACAGCAACCCGCAGCTGGCGGTCATCGACGTCGCCACCGAGAAGGTCACCTCGAAGCTCACCTTCCCGGACACCACCGACACCCCGACGGTCGGCGGCTGGGCCGCCACCACGGCCACCGACGGCAGCGTCTACCTGGGCACCTATCCGAACTCGAAGCTGTACCGCCACGTACCGGGCACCACCACGCTGACCGACCTCGGCCGCGCCGAAAGCGGGTACTCCTTCATCTGGGACCTCGAAGCCGGCGCGAACGGCAAGGTCTACGGCGGCACCTACAACAACGGCCGCTACTTCAAGTACGACAACGGCACGTTCACGACCATCGGCTCCACGCCGATCGTCGCCGGGGCGGAGTACGTGCGCAGCATCGCCCACGACCCGGCCGCCAACGCGACCTACCTCGGCACGGGGACGAACGCTTCGCTGGTGCGCTACGACAACGTCACCGGGCGGACCGACAGCCTCCTGCCCGCCGAGTACGGGCACAGCTCCATGGTGGGCGGGCTGACCTGGACCGGCGGCCGGCTGTTCGCCTGGCTCGACCGGACGCTGCTCGTGCTGCAGGTCGTCAAGAACGCCGACGGCTCGTACCGCTCGGTGGTGGACGCGGCGATCACCGACACGGACCTGCACCACTCCCCGGCCGCGGACGGCAAGGTCTGGTTCGTCAAGGACGGGCTGCTGCAGTCCTACGACATCGCGACGAAGGCCGTGCGGGCGACGACCGTCCGGCCCGACCTCGACGTCACCGGCTACAGCTGGGAAAACGGCACGCTCGCCGGCCTCGGCGCGGGACCGGACGGCACCCGGATCTTCAAGTTCGACCCGGCGACCGGCACGTCGAGCACCCGGCTCGTCACCGGCACGCCGGTGCTGCCGGCCGCGATCAACGCGCTCGGCACCGGCCCGGACGGCAAGATCTACACCGGCGGCTACCTCACCGGCGGCACCGGCGTGTACGACCCGCAGCACGGCGACGCGGACGGCAACCACCCGGACACGAAGACCCGCACCGGGCTCAACCAGACCGACAGCCTGCTGGCCCACGACGGGAAGCTCTACATCGGCGTCTACCCCTCGGCCAGGCTGTACAGCTACACCCCGGGTGGCGAGTGGCCGCCGAAGCTGCAGTACACCGGCGGCGCCGCGGGTGACAAGGCCGCCGACTGCCGCGCGGGCGAAGGCCCGCCGCCGCAGGACCGCCCGTACGCGCTGGCCGGAGCCCCCGACGGCACCGTCTACATGGGAACGGTTCCGAAGTACGGCAAGCGCAGCGGCGCGCTGAGCATCTCGAAGGAGGGCACGCCGGGCCGGACCCTCTGCGTCGTCCCGGACCAGGCGGTGGTTTCCCTGGCCTACGCGGGCGGCAAGGTCTTCGGCGGCACGTCGACCCGGGGCGCGCTGGGCGTCAACCCGGTGTTCGCGCCGGGCGCCTCGGCCGAGGTGTTCTCCTACGACCCGGCGAACGGCGCGGTGACGCGCTACCCGCTGCCTTCGACCAGGGCGATCACCGCGCTGACCGAGGTGGACGGCCGGGTGTGGGGCCTGGCCGGTGGCTCCCTGCTCACGTTCGACCCGGCAGCGCCGTCGGCGATGAAGACGCAACACCTGTTCGCGGACCCGGACTACGACGCGAAGTCGACGATGGCCTGGCGAGACGGCGTGCTGCTCACGGTGGCGAAGGACCCGGACCACGTGTACGGCACCCAGGGCGACCGGATCTTCCGGATCGACAAGGTGACGAAGGCGGTCACGGTGCTGCTGACCAAGCCGGGCCTGGAGGACCTGACGGCAGACCGGTTCGGCGACCTGTACTACAAGATCGGCGAGCGCCTGTACCGGCTGACCGTCCACCCGTAGGCGGCCGGACAATGGCACCATGCGCATCCGGATCCTCGACGCCGACATCACCACACTCGAGGTCGACGTCGTCGTCAACGCGGCCAACTCCTCGCTGCTCGGCGGCGGCGGGGTCGACGGGGCCATCCACCGCAAGGGTGGCCCCGAGATCCTCGCCGCGTGCCGGGAACTGCGGGCCGGGCACTACGGCAAGGGCCTGAAGACCGGCCAGGCCCTTGCCACCACCGCCGGGAACCTGCCCGCGAAGTGGGTCGTGCACACCGTCGGCCCGGTGTGGTCGGCCACCGAAGACCGCTCGGCACTCCTCGCCGACTGCCACCGCAACGCGCTGCGGGTGGCGCGGGACCTGGGCGCCCGGACCGTCGCGTTCCCCGCCATCTCCACCGGCATCTACCGCTGGCCCCTCGAATCGGCCGCGGAGATCGCGCTCACCACCGTCTCCGCCGCCGAGCCCGGCTCCGTCGAAGAGGTAGTCTTCGCACTGCGTGGCGAAGCGGCCATGGCGGTCTTTCGGGCTCGTCACAACTCCCTTGCCTGAACGATCACCGAGCGGGCAGGGTGCAGGCGTGCCCACCCGCGCCCTGGTCTTCGACTTCGACGGCACGCTCGCCGACACCGAGTCCGCCGTCCTGCAGTCCTGGCAGGCCGTCTTCCGGGAACACGGCACCGAACTGCCGCTGGATGCCTGGTACGCCGTCATCGGCACCCAGCGCACCACGCCCGCCATGTTCGCCCTGCTCGCCGAGCGCGTGCCCGGGATCGACCCGGAAGCGCTGCGGCCCAGGACCCGGGCGCACGTCCTCCGGCTGCTCGAGGACCTCGGCCCGCGCGAAGGCGTCCTCGGCTACCTCGAAACCGCGCGCGAGAACGGCCTCAAGCTGGCCGTCGCCTCCAGTTCGTCCGGGGCGTGGGTGAACCCGCACCTCGAACGGCTCGGCATCGACGGCTACTTCGACGCCGTCCTCACCGGGGACCTGCACAAAGCCAAGCCCGACCCCGACCTCTACCTCGCCGCCCTCGACGCACTCGGAACAGCGGCCGCGGAGGCCATCGCCTTCGAGGACACCCCGCACGGCGTCACCTCGGCCAAGGCCGCCGGGCTGACCTGTGTCGCCGTGCCGAACGCGATCACCCGGAGCCTCGACTTCGGGCAGGCGGACGTCGTGCTGCCGTCGTTCACCGCCAAGCCGCTCGAGGCCCTGCTCAGCCGCTGACCAGCGCCAGGAGCCGGTCCAGGAAGGGCAGCTGGCCCTTGACCAGCTTCTCGCGGGCGTCCCGCAGCGAGAACCAGGCCACCCGGTCCACCTCGGGGAACTCCTGCTGACGGCCCGAGCGCGGCGGCCACTCCATCGTGAACGTCCCGGGCACCACCGCGGCCGGGTCGAGGTCGGCCTCGACCGCCCACGCCGTGACGACCTTGCCGCCCGACTGCTTCACCACGCCCAGCTCGACGTACTCGCCGTCGGGCGCGGGCAGGCCCAGCTCCTCCTCGAACTCCCGCCGGGCCGCCTTCTCGGGGGACTCGTCCGGGTCGAGCTCGCCCTTGGGCAGCGACCACGCGGCCGCGTCCTTCTTCGCCCAGAACGGCCCGCCCATGTGCCCGAGCAGCACTTCGACGACTTCGCCGCGGCCGCGGTAGAGCAGGAGCCCGGCACTCTGTTTGCCCGCCATGGAGACAGTCTCCCGAAACTCTTCCAAGATTTTTCCGCGAGGGTGTCGAAACCGGCCGGGGCCCGATCGACGCGTAGGCAGAAGGCAGCGTAGCCGGAAATCAAGGAAACCCCAGGGAAGGAACCCACCATGACCGCCACCATCGCCCGCGAAACCCGCACCACCGCCCCGGCCAAGACCCAGGTCACCGGCCTCGTGATCGGCGCGAGCCGGATCGTGATCTCGTTCCTGTTCGGCTTCCACGGCCTGCAGGGATTCGGGCTCTTCGGCGGCATCGACGGCCAAGGCGGCGGCGTCCCGTTCGGCTCGTTCCCCGGCTGGTGGGGCAGCGTCTTCGAACTCGTCGGCGCCGTGCTGCTGCTCGTCGGGCTCGCGAGCAGGCCGGCCGCGATCCTGCTCTCCGGCGTGATGGCGTACGCCTACTTCACCGTGCACGCCCCGATGGGCCTGCTGCCGCTGCAGAACATGGGCGAGCCCGCCGCGGTGTACTCGTGGATCTTCCTGCTGTTCGCCGCGATCGGCCCCGGCCGCCTCGCGCTCGACAACCTGATCAAGCGCTGAGGGGCGGGGCGCGCGGTCCTGTGAACCTCATTCAGCCGTCGTCCGGCGCAACGGTCACTACTTGCGGCGCGTTGCGACCCGTAGCGCCGGCCTAACCAGAATGAGGTTCATCAGTAGCCGCCCTGGGCGGCCGCGAGGTCGGACCGCGCCATCACGTGTTCCATCAGGCTGGTCAGCACCTGCTTCGTCGAATCGCGCTCACGGGCGTCGCACAGCAGCAGCGGGACGTCCATGCCGACGTCGAGCGCCTGCCGGACCTCCTCCGTGCCGTAGCGGTACGCGCCGTCGAAGCAGTTCACGCCGACGACGAACGGCAGGTTGCGGCGCTCGAAGAAGTCCACCGCGGCGAAGCAGCTGTCGAGCCGCCGCGTGTCGGCCAGCACGACGGCGCCGAGCGCGCCCTCCGCCAGCTCGTCCCACATGAACCAGAACCGGTCCTGCCCCGGCGTGCCGAACAGGTAGAGGATCAGGTCCGGGTTGATCGTGATGCGGCCGAAGTCGAGCGCGACCGTCGTGGTGGTCTTCTGCTCGACGCCGGACAGGTCGTCGACACCCTCGGACGCGGTGGTGATGACCTCCTCGGTCCGCAGTGGCGGCACTTCGCTCACCGAACCGACCATCGTGGTCTTGCCGACCCCGAACCCGCCGGCGATGAGTACCTTGACCGCGGTCGCGGTCAGGTTCCGCCGGGGGTCAGAGTTTCCGGATGCCATCAAGGACCGCCTGCAATACGTGTCGGTTGGGGGATTCCTGGGCCGGTGCCGCGGTACGGAACAGCACCAGGTTCTGCTCGATGAGGTCGCTCAGCATCACCTTCACCACGGGCAGCGGGAGGTCGACCCTGGCGGCCACCTCGGCCACCGAGACCGGCCGCTGGCACAGGGCGATGATCCGCGCGTACTCCGGTTCGAGCATGCCCGCTTCGTGCGCGGTGCGCAGGGCGACCACGAGCGTGATGAGGTCGAGCCCGAGCGTGTCCGACCGGGTGCGGCCGCCCGTGACCGCGTACGACCGGACCAGTGGGCCGGCCTCGTCGTCGAACCAGGCTTCGTGCCGTGCGCTCATGGTGCGGTGGGCTGAGCGCCGGCGCCGGTCCGCGGAGCCGAGGTGAGGACCTGGCCGACCCGCTTCACCATCAGGTTCATCTCGTACGCGACCAGCCCCATGTCGGCGTCTTCGCGGGCCAGCAGGGCGAGGCAGGCGCCCCGCCCGGCCGCCGTCACGAACAGGAACGCGTGGTCCATCTCGACCATCGTCTGGCGGACGTTGCCGCCGCCGAAGTGCCGTCCGGTGCCGCGGGCCAGGCTCTGGAACGCCGAAGCCACCGCGGACAGGTGTTCGGCGTCCTCCTCGGAAAGGTTGCCCGACCTCCCGATGAGCAGGCCGTCCGAGGACAGCACCACCGCCCGGTCCGCCCCGGCGACCCGCTTGACGAGGTCGTCCAGCAGCCAGTCGAGCTCGTGGGCGCCTGAGTTGACCATTACTCGCGCTCTCCGTACCTGTCGTCGTTCTCGGGAAACTCTTCGTCTCGGGCCCGCCGGGTGCCCTGCTGGAAGGCGGAGAGCCTGCTGCGGGCAACCTCCGGGGAATCCAGCCGGACCTCTTCGCGTTCCGCGGTCGCGGGCTTGTCTTCCCGCAACTGCGGGACGAGGCTCTGCTGGCGTCGCCGCTGCGGCAGCGGCGGGCGGCCGGGCGCCTCCGGGCGGCGCGGCTGCTGCGGGCGGCTTTCGGGCGTCGCCGCGGCCCGCGGCTCCTGCGGCGGCCACACCGGCTGCTGCGCGGCCGGCCGTGCCGGGCGCGAGGACCGGGCGGGCGGGGCGGGCGGCCGGACTGAGGCCACCGGCTGGGCCTGGGTCGGCTGGCTGACCGGCTCCGACACGGACCCGACCGGGACCGGCGTCGGCACCGACGGCGGCTGGGCGGCCGGCGGCGGTGTGGACGGCGACCGGTCCGGAGCCGGCGGCGGGACGGTGACCGGCGGGACCGCCGTGGGCGACGAGGTCACGGCCGCGGGAGCCGTGGCCGGGGCAGGCGGCTCGGTGCGGTGCCGGGCCGGACGGCGGACCGGCCGCTTGAGCGGCGCGACCTCGTTGTTGGCCATCGTCTCCGGCTCGGCCGGGTTGGGGACGAGCTCCGGCTTCGGCGGGGTGATCGGCTGTTCCGGCTCGGTTTCGGTGAGCGGGGCGAGCAGGTCGGTGCGCACCAGGACGATGGCCCGGGTGCCGCCGTAGGCCGACTCCCGCAGGTGCACCTGGATGCCGTGCCGCGCGGCCAGCCGCGCGACCACGAACAGGCCGAGGCGGGGTTCGTCCGACAGCGCCATGATCCCGAAGTCCGGCGGGGCGGCCAGCATCGTGTTGATCTCTTCGGTCTGGTCCGGCTCGAGGCCGAGGCCCTGGTCTTCGACCTCGATCACGACACCCTTGCCGACCACGTTGCCGCGGATCTCGACCCGCGACTGCGGCGGCGAGAACGCCGTCGCGTTGTCGATCAGCTCGGCGAGCAGGTGCACGAGGTCGCCGACGACCGGGCCGCGGATGGCGATCTGCGGCAGCACCGCCGTCTTGACCCTGGCGAAGTCCTCGGTCTCGGCGGACGCGCCGCGGACCAGCTCGGCCAGCCCGACCGGGTTGCGCCACTGCCGGCCCGGCTGCCCGCCGCCGAGGATGATCAGGTTCTCCGCGTTGCGCCGGGCGCGGGTGGAGAGGTGGTCGAGCTGGAACAGCGTGTCCAGTTGCTCCGGGTCCTCCTGCTTGCGCTCGGCCTGGTCGAGCACCTTGAGCTGGCGGTGCACGATGACCTGGCTGCGGTGGGCGATGTTGAGGAACACCGCCTTGGTGCCCTCCTTGGTCTTCGCCTCCTCGATGGCGGCCGCGATGGCGGTCTGCTGCGCCTTGTTGAAGGCGTCGGCGACCTGGCCGATCTCGTCGGTGCCGTGGTCGAGGAAGTGACCGCCCTCTTCGAGGTCGACGGGCTCGCCCGCCTGGACCCGGGCGACCAGCTCGGGCAGCCGGACCTCGGCCGCGTCGAGGGTGTCCTCGCGCAGCCGGTGCAGGCGGCCGATGAGCCGGTTCGACAGCCGGACGGCGACGAAGACCACGAAGACCGCGAACAGGACCGCGACCACGCCGGCGATCAGCGACTCGGTGAACGTCGAGTCCGCGTCGTTGATCGCGGCCTGGCTCGCGTTGGAGCTCTGCAGGATGAAGATGCCCATCAGCGCGGCACCGACCTGGCGGGCGGCGGTGCGCCACTGGTCCTGCGGCACCGGCAGCTTCGACAGGTCGCCGCGCAGGAACGTGGTCTCGACCTGGTTCACCGTCTGCCACGGCTGGCTGGCCAGCAGCTCGTCGTACTTGGCCTTGACCTCGGGGATCAGCTTCGGCGCCGACGCGTCGAGCTGGGCGTGGTAGGCGCCGACCTGGCCGACGTAGGTCCGGAAGTCGTCGTTGCTCAGCCCGCCCGCGGCCAGCCCGGCGGCGGCGAGGGCGTCACTGCGCTGCATCTGGTCGGCCGCGGTGAACAGCGGGATGGCGGTCAGCCGGTCGAACGCGTTCTGGGCACCGCGCGCGTTCTGCGCGAGCCCGGCCACGCCGTCGGTGAACTGGTCGATCATCTTGTTGTAGTAGACGAAGGCCTGGTTGATCTGCATCTGGCCGCCGTCGATCGCCTGCCGGTTCTGCGGCAGCTGCTGGTACAGCCCGAAGAACGTGGTGATGTTCTTCAGCACGCTCGGCGGGGTGTCGTCGTAGTCGGCGAAGTTGTCCTTGAGGTACTGGATCGTCTTCGCGGCGTTCTCGTCCGTCTTGGGCCGGACGGCCGCGAGCACGGCACGCTGGTTGCTCTGGCCCGCGAGCAGGGTCAGCGTGGCCTGGCGCTCCTGCTGCAGGGAGGCGAGGAACGGGATCGACGGGGCCTCCGAGCCCCGGATGCGGTTCGTGTAGTCCCGGCCGGTGACGGCGTCGTAGATGAGGTAGCCCGCGAGGGCCACACCGACCAGCAACAGCGCGACACTGGGGACGAGCGCGATCGTGAGGACGCGCTTCCGAATCGAGGATCCCCGGCTGCGTCGAAGAGAAATCTGCTTCACCTGGGTCCGTTTTCCTTCCGGCAGTACATGGTTTCGGGTCGCCCGAGGCGCTCAACACCCGGATTCCGACCAGCCGGATCAACATCACCGTGGTCTGCTTCGCCCGCGACGACGTTAGGCAGCCCTCCAGGGCGCGTCAAGTCCGTGGCGAGAACGTGATCTTGGAACGGTGACCCGTCAACACTCGCTGCCTGCGCTTGGAAAGTCCACCACCGTAAGTCGTGACCTTCGTCGCAGGGCGACTTTCGTTCCATGCACGGATGTGAGTGCTGGGAGCGCTCCCGGATTCAGCCGGGCATCCCGGCCGGCCCCTCTACGTACGACAGCACTGAATCGTTCGGTGACAAACATCACGGATCCGCGCCGACCCCTCCGCGCACCCCGTTCGTCCCGGAGTAGACAGCCGCAGGAAAGCGGATTGCGCAGGATTGGCGAACACGGCCGCGGATTCACCGGAGACGGAGCCGGAATTCCCGGTATTCCGCAACCGCGGCCGCCGATCACCCTCCGGTGGCCCGGTACCGGTTCCGCGGCCGCGGCGGGTGCTCAGCCCGAGAACTCGTCGGCCAGCGTGTTCCAGAACAGCAGCTCGTAGCTCTGGAACAGCCGCGCACAGCGGTGCGCTTCGCGTTCGTCGAGCCGGTGGGCGTCGAGGCCGGCCTGGATCGCGGCGAGCGCTTGTTCTTCTATTTCCGGGACGTCCGCAGCAAAGAAGTCGAAGAACGCGCACTGCTCGTCGGTGAAGCCGTAGTGCTCGCGCATGCCGGCGGCGACGTCCCGGCAGTACCGGCCGAAGGCGGCGAAGTTGGCGAAGATCCCCGCCGCCGTGGCCGACGACTCGCCGTTCAGCGCGAGCCAGGCCACGTAGGCCGGGTAGACCTGGCAGCCCGCGCGCGGGCGTTCCTTCCCGTGGTCCGGACCAGTCGCCGCGAGCAACGCGTCGAGCATCCCGTTCGCCTGCTGCTCGCCCGGCGCGAGCCCGCCGAAGAAGGTGCGCGCGTTGGGCTCGTCGGCCCGGGCCGCCAGCGCGTGGAAGCTCCGCCAGTCGCTGAGCGTGATCAGCTTCTCTTCGGCGGCGAGCGCGGCGAACACCGCGCGCGGGGCCCGGCCCGCGGTGATCAGCGGCACGAGCCGGTTGTCGTCGTCGCGCGGCGCGAGTTCGGCCTGGATCTCTTCGAGCAGCTTGCGCGCCGACCGCGTCATCGGTTCCCCCTGGAGTCCGCCGCCCCTCGTGGAAGCGGTCCCCCCATTGAAGCGCGGTTCCGGCGCGGACGCCCGTGTGCACAGTGGACGGTCGTGGGGACCTGACCGCTTTGTCCGGTTCGACGGTGCCGTTTGACGTGGCCGCGATTCTCTATCCCCCTGCGCCGGGAGCCCCTACAGTGTGGCCATCCGGAGTACCGAGGAGGCCAGCGTTGACCACCCCGTCCGTCGCCGAGCAGACCGAAGGCCAGACGATCCCGCGGCTGCTGCACCGCAACGCGGTCGAGTACCCGGACCTGCCGGCGATCACCTCGCTCGACCTCGAAGGACAGCCGACGCTGACGTGGGCGGAGTTCCGCACCGCGATCGCCGAGGTCTCCCGTGGGCTGGCCGGGCTCGGGCTCGCCGCGGGTGACCGCATGCTGATCATGGCGCCCGGCTGCCCGGACCACATCGTCGCCGACCTCGCCGCGACGCACCTGTCCGCGATCCCCTGCACCGCCTACGCCACGCTCAGCCCGGACCAGATCCGGTTCGTCGCGCGGCACAGCGCGGCCCCGGTCGTGGTGCTCGGCGGGGAGAACGAGCTGGCGCGCTGGCGGCCGGTGCTCGACGACCTCCCGGCGCTGCGGCACGTCGTCGTCATGGACGAGACCGCGATCCCCGGCGGCGACAACCGCTTCCTCTCCTTCGCCGACCTGCGCGCCCAGGGCCGGGAAGCGCTTGCCGCTGACCCGGACGTGTTCGAGCGGTCGTGGCAGGAGATCAAGCCGGACGACCCGCTGTCCATGATCTACACCTCCGGCACCACCGGTGACCCGAAGGGCGTCGTGCTCTCGCACCGCAACGCGATCCACCAGGCGTACGCGGTCACCGAGCTGCACCACCCCCCGATGCACGCGACGAACATCGCGTACCTGCCGCTCGCGCACATCGCCGAACGAGAACTGTCGATCTACCTGCCGATCGTCTGGGCGGGGCACGTGCACACCCTCGCCGACCCGACGGCGGTCGTCGGCGCGCTCGGCAAGGTGCACCCGCAGAGCTTCTTCGGCGTCCCGCGGGTGTGGGAGAAGATGGTCGCCGGGTTGAAGAACATGCTCGGCGGCGTGCCGGAGGACCGGCGCACCGCCCTGCTGCAGGCGAACGAGCTGCTGCAGCAGGGCTACAAGCTGCGCAGCGCCGGGAAGCCGGTGCCCGCGGAGCTGGCCGAGAAGATCCGGCAGGCCGACGAAGCCGCGCTGGCGCCGGTGCGCGCCCTGCTCGGGCTCGACAAGGTGCTCGTCGCCTCCAGCGGCGCGGCCGCCATCCCGGTGGAGATCATCTACTTCCTGGCCGGGCTCGGCATCGAGATCTGCGAGGTCTGGGGCCTGTCCGAGACGACGGGCGCGGCGACGTCCAACTCCGGCTCGGACTTCCGCGCGGGCACCGTCGGCAAGCCGCTGGACGGCGTCGAGGTGAAGCTCGCCGAGGACGGCGAGCTGCTGGTGCGCGGGCCGATCGTGTTCCTCGGGTACCTCCAGGAGGACGGGACGATCCAGGACGCCACCGACGCCGACGGCTGGTACGCCACCGGCGACATCGGCACGATCGACGAAGACGGCTTCGTGACGATCACCGACCGCAAGAAGGAACTGATCATCACCTCGAGCGGCAAGAACATCGCGCCGACCCGCGTCGAGGGCCTGCTCAAGGAGCACCCGCTGATCGGCCAGGCCGTCGCGATCGGCGACGACCGCCCGTACGTGACGGCGCTGATCGTGCTCGACGACGAGATCGCGCCCGGCTGGGCCGCGGCGAACGGCGTCGAAGCCGCACCGGAGAACCTCGCGGACCACCCGGCGGTGCGGGCCGAGCTGGAACGCGCGGTCGAGTCGGCCAACAGCAGGCTCGCGCGGATCGAGCAGATCAAGCGCTACCACGTGCTGCCGAAGGCGTGGACGCCCGAATCCGGCGAGCTGACCCCGACGCTCAAGCTCAAGCGCCGGGTCATCAACGACCGGTATTCGGCCGACATCGAGGCCCTCTACGCGGCGGTGCGCGAGCCCGCGGCGGGCGCCTAGGCGGTCCGGGGCGAGGTCGTTTCCGTCCACTTGCGCAGCCGCGGCGGGACGCGCTTCTCCAGGCCGTAGTTCTCCAGGTGGGCGGAAAAGACCTCGTCGAACGCCTTCTGCACGGTCTCGGTGTCCCACACCGGCCGCTCGAGGATCGGCTGCTTGAGGAACGGCTGGCCCATGACGTGCAGCTGCGGGCCGTTGCACCGGATCATCTGGCCGGTGATGCCGTCCGAACCGTCGCCGAGCAGGAACAGCACGACCGGCGCGATCCGCGACGGCGTGCGGTCCGGCGGGCAGGCGCGCAGGGAGCGTTCGGACTTCCACACCATCCGCGTGTGCGCGAGCGGGCAGACGGCGTTGACCCGGATCCCGACGTCCTCGAGGTCGAGGGCCCAGGAGTAGGTCAGGGACGCGACCGCGCCCTTGCTCGCCGCGTACACGCCGAGCTTGCGCTGCCCGAGCGAAGCACCCGAGGAGATGTTGACGATCGAGCCGCCGGTGCCCGCGTCGACCATCGCCTTGATCGCGGCCAGGCCGGTGTTCACCACGCCGAGGACGTTCACCGCGACGAGCTCCCGCGCCTGCTCGGCGTCGTCCTCCCAGGGCAACGCCTCGTAGTTCAGCCCCGCGTTGTTGACCAGCCCGTCGATCCCGCCGAACTCCTTGACGCACAGGTCGACGATCTCCTGCGCCTCGCCCGCCTCGGCCACGCTGTGCCCGCTCGCCACGGCGCGGCCGCCGTGCGCGCGGATGTTCTCCGTCGTCCGCTCCGCCAGCTCGGCGTCGACGTCGTTGACCACCACCGCCCCGCCCGCGCGGGCGATGTGCACCGCGAACGCCTCGCCAAGGCCCCGGCCGGCGCCGGTGACCACGACCGCCTTGCCCTGCATCAACCCGTCCATCGCTCTCCCCGATCTGCAGCGCCCGTCCACCCCGGCCGGCTCACTGTCCAGTCTTGGCCCATTCGGTCCAACGCGGCATCGGCGCGACGACGAGCGGCCGCCGCCCTGCGCCGAGCGAGTCCGGATCGATCAGTCCGGACGTACCCGCGGGGCGGTCACGAGGGGGTGACTGGCGCGCATTCCGGGGACATCGGGGTGTAACCGGCGGCATACTGTGGGTGCTTCCCGG
Source organism: Amycolatopsis sp. NPDC058278 (assembly GCF_042881395.1). NCBI lineage: Bacteria > Bacillati > Actinomycetota > Actinomycetes > Pseudonocardiales > Pseudonocardiaceae > Amycolatopsis > Amycolatopsis sp. NPDC058278. The sequence continues at coordinate 15,687 of NZ_JBHVXZ010000061.1, forward strand.
TGGTAGACCGTGACTCCCCCGGACGGGATCGTCACCGGAGAGGCACAATGCGACGATTCATGTTCACTCGATCGGGGGACGGTGGTGACGAGGTGACAACGCGCGCGACACCCCGGCTCCGGGCCGTACTGGCCAACCGCGAGTTCCGCGCGCTGTGGTTCGCCGAGACGCAGTCGATGCTCGGTGACCAGCTGACCATCGTCGCGCTGGCCATCCTCACCTTCGACCGGACCGGGTCGCCGCTGCTGTCGGCCGTCGTCTACTCCCTGACGTTCCTGCCCGCGCTCGCCGGCGGGCTCGGGCTGTCCCAGCTCGCCGACCGGTTCCCCCGGCGCGCGGTGCTGGTGACCGGCTCGTTCGCGCAGGCCGTGCTGATCGGGCTGATGGCCCTGCCCGGGATGCCGATGGGCTGGCTGTTCGCGCTGTTCGTCCTCGCGAGGCTGGCGAACGCGCCCGGCAACGCCGCGCAGAACGCGCTCGGCCGCGAGGTCTTCGCCGACGACGACGTCTACCTGCAGAGCCAGGACCTGCGCGGGATCACGAACAACACCGCGATGCTGGCCGGCCTCGCGGCCGGCGGGCTGCTGGTGACCACGATCGGGACCTCGTGGGCGCTGGCGATCGACGCGCTGACGTTCCTGGTGGCCGCCGTCGCCGTGCGGCTGCTGGTGCTGCGCCGGCCCGCCGCGGGCAACGGCGGTGCCCCGTGGTTCGGCGCCGTCCGGCAGGTTTTCGGCGACGAACGGCTGCGGGTGCTGCTCTACCTGTCCTGGCTCGTCGGCCTGGCGGTGATCCCGGAAGGCCTCGCGGCGCCGCTCGCCGCGCAGCTGGGCGCGGGCGACCAGGCGGTCGGCTGGCTGCTGGCCGCCGACCCGCTGGGCTTCGTGGCCGGGACGTTCCTGCTGTCGCGGTTCGTCACGACCGAGCACCGCCGCAAGCTGCTCGGTGTGCTCGCCGCGCTGCCGCTGGCCGCGCTGGCGGCGTTCGCGCTGCGGCCGAACCTGGCGTTCGCGCTGATCCTGCTCGCGCTGGCCGGCGCGACGGGCGCGTACGTCATCACGGTGTCGGCCACGTTCATCACGTGGGTGCCGAACGACATCCGGGGCAGTGCGGGTGGCCTGTACCGGACCGGGCTGCGGGTCGCGCAGGGCGTGGGCGTCGGCGTGGGCGGGCTGGTCGCGCAGGCGCTGGGTTCCGCGCACGCGACCATCGCGCTCGCGGGCGCGGTGGGACTGCTGCTGGCCGTGCCGGTGGCGTTCGCCTGGCGCCGGGTGGGCGGGGCGGAACCGCGACCTCGGCCGTCATGAGCGCCAGGTGCCACCTCCGGGTACGCCCAAGATCATGAATGGCATTCGCGGGCGTCACGGGCGACAATTCGAGGGTGGTTCAGAAGTCGCGGTTGCTCATGGGGGCCACCTCCATGCGGGGAGAGTCTCGCAGAACCTTTTGCGCCGCGTTCCCGGCAGTTACTCCGGGCCCTTGGCCGATCCGTTGCTGTGGGATGGTACCCGGCCACGGAATGCGTGAACACTCTGCCAGGTACCGATGAGATTACTCAAGGCCGGGACTAGGCTGGAAAGGAGGTGACCAATTGCATCCAGGACCGGACGGGGACCCCGCCGCGCCGGGCGAGCCGGGCGCCGGCCAGGCGGCGCGGGCCGCTGCGTCCCCAAACCGCGGCGCCGCGGAACCGGACGTGACCACAGGTACGCCCGCGACCACGACCAGTGGTCCACCAGCGACCGCCCGGGTCCGCCACGCGTACTGGCCGGGCAACTGGGCGCTCTGGCGCCGTCGGCCGGTGCAGGTCGCCTTCATGCTGGCGGCCGAAGCCGTCGCGGTGGCCGTTCTCGCCGTGTCGTTCGCACGCTCGCCGATTCCGTCCGGAAACGACTGGATCAATTTCGCCATTCTGGCCGCGGGTGCCACCGTCCACATTCAACTGACCCAGCGCCAGGAAGAACGGCGGCGCAACCGGACCAAAACGGTACTGATCGACCTCACCGCCGTGTGGACGTTTTCCGCCGCGATGATACTGCCGGTACCGCTCACCCTTTTCGTCATCGCCGTCATCCGGCTGCAGCACTGGTTCATCGCACGGCGGCCCGCCCACAACTTCATTTTTTCGTCCATCACGCACGGCCTCGCCGGCGCGCTCGCCCACCTCACCTACACGGCGCTCGGGCCGCACCTGCTCGGCCGGCCGGGCTGGGGTGACTTCCTCCGCGAGTTCGGCACCATCGTCGTCACCGGAGCCATCTACGAAGCGATCCAGATCGCGTACGTGGGCGGGGTCCTGCTGCTCGGATCCCCCGCCGGGCGCACGGTTCGTAACGTGCTGGGCAGCCCGGCCGACAACATGCTCGAAGCGATCACCATCGGCCTCGGCGCGGTGACCGCGATCCTGCTCGCCGCCGTCCCGCCGATGGTGGCGGTGATGGCCGTGGTCACCGTGGTCTTCAATCGCCTCGCGGAACTCGACCAGCTCCAGAACGACGTCCGGACGGACCCGAAAACGAGCATTCTCAACATGCGTGGCTGGTCGGAGGCGGCGGAGCGGGCTCTTGAACGGACCGCTCGATCGGGTGATCAACTGGCGCTGCTGATGGTCGATCTGGACCACTTCAAGTGGATTAACGACACCTATGGACATCCGGCGGGCGACGACGTGCTGCGCACCGTTGCGCAAACGCTCGACGAAGTGACCAGACCGAGCGACTTGGTCGGCCGTTTCGGCGGCGAGGAATTCCTCATTCTGCTGCCGGACATCGACGAAGACGCGACGTGGGACGCGGCCGAACGCATCCGCATCGCGATCGCGAAGCTGCACATCGTGACGACGGACAAGCGCGGCGACCCGGCCACCATCGCCGACCGCACGACGTCGATCGGCGTGGCCCGCCACCCCCGCCACGGGGACACCCTCGAGCGCCTCCTCCAGTCCGCCGACGCGGCGGTCTACCTGGCGAAGGAAAACGGCCGCGACCAGGTCTGCTTCGCCCCGGACACGGTCACGCCCCCAGCCGGACGGTGAGTTCGCATTTGACGAGCACCTCGGCGCAGGTCCCGGCCGAGGCCGGGTCGAGGCGCACCCGCTCACCGCGGTAGCCGGCGGACTCGAGCCGCAGGACCCGCGCGCCGGGCGCGGGCCGGGGATGGCACCAGTGCCGGACGGTCCCGGTGCCGGCGTGGTCCCTGGCCAGCAGCAGGTACTCGTGGCCGAGGTCGTCGGCGACCCGGTCCAGGCCGTTCCACCACAGGGCGCGGAGGGTGAGGCCGTCGCCGTCGCGGAGGAGTTCGACGGGCGGCTCGGCGTGGACGTCGACCCGGAAGCCACGGTCGCTGACGCGCACGGAGCGGACGCGGAGGAAGGCGCTGCCACCGGGATCGGCAGGCGGGCCACCCGGTTCCGGCGGCAGGCCGGACCGACCGACGGCACCGGCCTCCGGCCCCGACGGCGAACCAGCCCGCGACACGCCCTCCGCGCAACCACCGGCCCCAGCCCGCGGGAGACCGCAGTCCTCCCCCTCGGACCGCAGCGAGCCCCCCGCCGCAGCCCACGGCGGCAAGCCATCACCGGCAGCGCGGCCCGGCGACGAGCCACCCGCACCAGCCCACGGCGACAAGCCTTCACCAGCACCTCGGCCCAGCGACGAGCCACCCGCACCAGCCCACGGCGACAAGCCCTCACCAGCACCTCGGCCCAGCGACGAGCCACCCGCACCACCCGCACCGCCGCCCGGCGCCCGCGGCTCACCCTCACCGCCGTCCGGCCAGGGCAGCAGCACCTCCCGCCCCGCGCTCCCGGGCTCGGCCCGCGGCAGCAGCGCCGCCACCGCCAGGTCCGCCGCCAGCCGTCCGTCCTCTTCCGCCGGCACCTCGCGCACCCCGCGCAACTCCCCCGCCAGGATCCGGTGCCCGAGCACCTCCGCCCAGACCAGCGCCGCCGTGCGCAAGCCCGGCTCGGTGGCCAGCCGGTCGAGCAGCCGCCGCGGCCGGACCCTGCCGAACCGCGCGGCCCTGACCAGCCGGGCGGACTCCGGACCACCCGCGTCGAAGAACCCCGTCATCGCCCGGTCGAGCATCCGCAGTTGCGCGGCCAACACCACCCGGGCGACCGGCCGGGGGTGGGCCCGGGCCAGCTCCGGCGGCGCACAGTCGCGCAGCGCACCGGCCAGCACCCGCAGCTCCGGCGTGGGCGGTTCGCGCAGCCGGGCGCCGGGGGCGAGCCGGCGCAGGGCGCGCACGGTGTTCTCCGCGGGCACGGCGAGCTCGGTCGGGCGCACTGCTGCCTCCTGGTCGCCACGCCCCCTCTGTCGCCAGTCTCACCAGGACATCCCCGCCGCGGTAGGGAAGAACGGGCAGCCGTCCGGGCAGCCTGCGGTAAACCGCCATGCAACCCTGTGGTTATCCCCATGTCGGCCGCCGAGCGGGGCTGGCACCCTTGAACCCATGCCGGCCCCGACCGATCCGCCACGCACCCGCCGACCCTGGTCGACGTCCGGGTGGCTGCTGCTGGTCCTGCTGGTCGTCTTCGCGTTCGGGCTGATCGCCTCGCGTCCGCCGTCCCCGCCGGACCAGGGCCCGCCGACCGGTGACGTGCTGGCCGCGCAGAACGCCATCGAGGCGCTGGTCCACCCCGGTCCGCACCCCGACGCGCTCGCCCGGCTGCCGAAGGACTTCACCGCGCTCAGCGGCGTCACCCCGGGTGCGCTGCCGGCCCGCGACGGCACGGTCCGCGCCGTGCACGTCGACGGCGGCTGCTCGACGCCGTGGGGCGACGACAACACGAAGTGGGACTACGCGGTGCCGTGCAAGGCGCACGACCTCGGCTACGACCTGCTCCGGTACGCCGACCGCAAGGGCCACCCGCTCGGCCCCGAAGTCCGGGAGGCCCTGGACGACCGCCTGTCCTACGACATGCACCACGCCTGCGACCTCAACCCGATGGACTCGGCGCTCACCTGCCGGGTCGTCGCCTCCTTCTACTCGGCCGGGCTGGTCGTCAACTCGTGGCACCAGCGCTGGGGCCCGCCGGTCGGCGACCCGATCGGCCCGATGGTCGCCGGGGTGCTGGTGATCGGCTGCCTGCTGGTCTTCCGGCTGCGCGGCTGGCTGAGGGCCCGCCGCGAGCCACGCGCGCCCGCACCGGCTGCCGTCCCCGCGGAGGTCAGCCGGTGGGCGCTGCTGGGCGCCGGTGGGGTCGTCCTGCTGCTGCTCGGCGAGTCGGTGACGGCGCTCGCGCACTGGGCCGGCGCCCCCGAGCCCGCGTTGTGGCCGGTCACCTGGCTCGCCCAGCTCGCCCCGCTGATCTACTTCGCCGGTGGTCACGCCAACGCGGCCGGGTGGCGCGCCGAGCTGGAAGCCGGCGGCGGCTACCGCCACTACCTGGCCGAACGCGCGAGCCCGCTGCTGCGCCCGGCGTTGATCTTCGCGGTCGTCGCGCTGCTGACGCCGCTCGCGCTCGAACTGCTCGGCAGCCCGGCGGGAACGACGGCGACGGTGATGCGGATCGCGCTGCACCCGCTCTGGCTGCTCGGCGTCTACCTGCTGACGATCGTGTGCGCGCCCCCGCTGCTGGCCCTGCACCGCCGGGCGCCGGTGCCCGCGGCCGCCGGGCTGCTCGCCCTGGTCGCCGGCGGCGAGCTGGCCGCGAGCTGGTCGGGTTCGCCGCTGCCGCGCTACGCGGCGACGTTCGCCATCGCCCTGCTCGCCCAGCAACTCGCCTTCGCGCACGCCGACGGTGTCCGCCCGGCGCGACGGGTGTTCGCCACGGCCGCCGCGGCCGGGGTCGCGGGTCTCGCCGGGGTGAGCGTCCTGCGAGGCGGGCCACCCGTCCTGCTCGGCAGCCCGGGCGCGCCCGCCGCGTTCTCCGCCCCGCCGTGGGGCGTGCTGCTGCTCGGCCTCGTCCAGCTGGGCGTGCTGGGGCTGCTGGCCCGCCCGCTCGGCAGGCTCGGCGACCGGCCGGGCATCGCCCGCGCCTGCCGGTTCGTCCTGCGGGCGCCGATGAGCCTCTACCTGGCGTTCCTCGCCTCGATGCTGCTGCTGGTCGCCGTCGTGTACCTGCCCGGCCGGATCGCCGACGGGCTCAGCTGGCTGATCCGCCCGCGCACGCTGGTCGCGGTCGGGCTGCTCGCGGTGCCCGCCACCCTGGTCTTCTGGTGGTTCGAACGGCACACCCACGGCGTCCGGGAGCCGCGCGCGGCCGACCACCCCGGCCGCCGGACGGCGGTGCTCACCCGGGCCGCGGCCGGGCTCGGGATCGGCTACGCGACGCTGGGGGTGTTCGGTTTCGCGCTGACCCGCTTCGGCGGGGTCGCCGCCGACGCCGACCTGCTCGGCCTGCGGCTCGACCCGATCCAGAGCCTGGTGCACCTGCTGCTCGGGGTCTTCCTGCTGCACACGATCCGGATCGGGGCCGGCGCGGCGACCGGCACCTGGCTGGCCACGGCGCTCGCCTGCGCGCCTTCGCTGCTGTTCGCCGCCGACGGCAGCACGCCCGGCTTCCTCGACGTCACGCTCCACGCGGTGACGGCCGCGTTTGCCCTGCTGGCCGCCGCGGGCACCCTCATCCCGGTCCGGCCGCCGGCGAACGTGACGTCCTGACCAGGCGAAACCGTCGAACGTGCGGGAAACTGGGTGGCGCGGAGCACATTCGCAGGGGGATGTGTAACGCTACGGCAACCAGGGGACGGCACCATGCGTCCATCCCTGAGCACCACCCGATCGATGGAGTGAGGAGTCGCCCGCGTGGATCACCCGCCTCGGAACGGGCAAGGCGGCCGCCGCCCCGCCCGGCCCTGGCAGGACGAGCCAGGCCGGGACGACGCACGCCGCGGCAGCTCACCGCCGCGCCGCCCCGCACCGCGCCGCGAGCCGGCGGATGCCCGCCGCGCCGACCCGCCCGCGTCCCGCCGCCCGCAGCCGCGCCCGGCCCCGCGCGCCGGCCGCAGCTCCTTCCGCGGCGCGAAGGTCGCGATGGCCGTCGTCTCGCTGCTGGTGGTAGGCCTGACCGGGTACGCCTGGGCGGCCATGCGGGGCCTGGTCAACGGGCTCAACTACACGAACGTGATCAGCGACGGCGGCGGTGGCGAGAAGCCCGCCGACGGCGCCCGCGACATCCTGCTGGTCGGCCTCGACAGCCGCACCGACGCCCAGGGCAACCCGCTGCCGCGCGAGGTGCTCGACGAGCTGCGCGCCGGCGACGCCGACGGCGAGCTCAACACCGACTCCCTGATCTTCGTGCACATCCCCAACGACGGCAGCAAGGCCGTCGCGATCTCCCTGCCGCGTGACACCTACGTCGACATCCCCGGCGGCTACGGCAAGCACAAGATCAACTCCGCGTATGCGCGGGCGATGCTGACGGCCCGCAAGGACCTGCAGAAGAAGGGCGTCACCGATCCGAAGGAGCTCGACGTCCAGGCCAACCAGGCCGGGGCGCGGGAGCTGATCGACACCGTCCAGAAGCTCACCGGGTCGACCATCGACAACTACGCCGCGGTGAACCTCCTCGGCTTCAGCGAGATCACCAAGGCCGTCGGCGGCGTCGACGTCTGCCTGAACAACAACGTCAAAGACCAGTACTCCGGCGCGAACTTCACCAAGGGCCAGCACACGATTTCCGGCGTCGAAGCCCTCGAGTTCGTCCGGCAGCGCCACGGCCTGCCGAACGGCGACCTCGACCGCGTCGTGCGCCAGCAGGTGTTCATGGCCGGCATGGCGCGCAAGGTGCTCTCGGCCGGCACGCTGACCAACCCCGGCAAGCTCAACGACCTGATCGAGGCGATCAAGAAGTCGGTCGTGCTCAGCCAGCACTGGGACATCTTCGGGTTCGCCCAGCAGATGAAGGGCCTGACCGGCGGCCAGCTCGAATTCCGCACGATCCCGGTGAAGAACATCGACTACAAGACCCCCGAAGACGGCTCGGCCATCCAGGTCGACCCGGCCGAGGTGAAGCAGTTCGTGCAGGGGCTCGCCGGGCCGCCGCCGGGCCAGACGACGCCACCGGCGCAGCAGGCCGACCCCGCGAACAAGGCGACCACGGTCGACGTCCGCAACGCTTCCGGGCGCACCGGCCTCGCGGCGGGCGTCGCCAAGACCCTCGAGAGCAAGGGCTTCACCTCCGGCGATACGGCCAACGCGACCGCGCGCAAGACCACGGTGATCTGGGTGCCGAAGGGCGGCAAGGACAAGGGCCAGGCGGTCGCGGAGGCACTGGGCGGCTCGCCGACGATCCAAGAGGACAAGAGCGTGGCGGCGGGCCACGTGACGGTGTTCCTCGGCGCCGACTACCAGGGCACGACCTCCGACGCGAACTCGGGCGCCGGTGCCCCGGGAGCGACGTCGCAGGCCGCGACGCCCCCGCCGGCCGGCGCCGACGAGGAGAAGCCGATCACCGCCGAAGGCGTTCCCTGCGTCAACTGAGCCGGTCGGCGAGCTGTCGTTAACCCGTTCGGCCTAACTCGCGCAATCGGTATCAAAGACATGCCGGAAATCGCGTAAGGGCCGGGCACCAGCGCACTTACATACGTGTGAGGGTGCACCTGCACGGGAATCATCACGCCCGGGCGGTGCCGTGGGAGCGCACGGCAGGGGACATTGATGTGCTGATCGACGCTGAGGAGTACCAGCGGATCCTCGGAGACGAGCTCCGCAAGCTCCGGCGCAGCCGAGGGTGGACGCGCAAGGAGCTGAACCAGCACTTGCAGAGCGAGATCTCGCTGCAGACGCTGGCCACCTACGAGCTGGGCACCAGACAGTGCTCCGTCGTGCGCCTGGTCGAGCTGTGCGTCGCGATGGACGAACTGCCCCAGGACCTGCTGGCCAAGGTGCACCGCCGGGTGTTCCTGGACGAGCCCGGGCGGGTCCGCGTGGACCTGCGCAAGGTCGTCGCCGACGCCTCGGCCGATCTGCTGCCGCTGCGCCGCTGGGCCGAAGACCGCCTCCGCCAGGCCGGTGAGCAGGGGGGCGGCGAGATCGCCCTCGACCTGCCCGCCCTCGAGCGGATGGCCGAGCTGTGCCGCCTGCCGACCGTGGACCTGATCGGCCGCCTCCGCCGCTACACCTCCCGCTGATCCCGGGAGGGTCCCTCACCACCGGCGAGGGACCCTCCCGATCAGCCGACCCGGAAGTCCTCGCGCCGCACCTTCCGAGTGTCCAGCCAGTACCGCCAGGTGAAGCCGGGCCAGATCGTCCGGTTGACACCTTTCGCGTCCAGGTACCAGCTCTTGCAGCCGCCGCGGGTCCAGATGCCCTTCGCGAGCTTGCGCTGGATCTGCGCGTTGAACCGCTCCTGCACCTCGGGCTTCGGCTCGATCGCCTGGCCGCCGGCCAGCCGCAGCGCTTCGGCGACGTAGGAGATCTGGGCCTCGATCATGAACACGACGGAGTTGTGCCCGAGGCCGGTGTTGGGGCCGAGCAGGAAGAACAGGTTCGGGAAGCCGGCGACGGTGATCCCGAGGTGCGTCCGCATCCCCTCGGTCGCCCACTCCTTGCCGAGGTTGCGCCCGTCGCGGCCGACGATCTCCAGGTCGTCGAAGGCGTCGGTGACGTGGAAGCCGGTGCCGTAGATGAGGACGTCGGCTTCGTGCTCGACGCCGGCGGCGTCGACGACGCTGCGCTCGCGGACCTCCCGCACGCCCTCGGTGACGACGTCGACGTTGTCCCGCGCCAGTGCCGGGTAGTAGTCGTTGGAGATGAGCACGCGCTTGCAGCCCATCGTGTAGTCCGGGGTCACCTTGCGGCGCAGCTGCGGGTCCTTGATCGCGCGGTCGATGTTGCGCTTGGCGATCCGCTGCCCGAGCTTCATCACCCACGACTGGCCGTTGAACCCGATGGCCCGGGCTTCGAGCAGCCAGTAGAGCAGGGTGCGGTAGGCGCGCTGGGCCGGCGGGAACGCCTTGAACAGCGCACGCGTCCGGCCGGACATCTCGTGGTCGGCCTTCGGCATGATCCACGGCGGCGTCCGCTGGAACAGCGTCAGCTCCGCCACCTCGGGCGCGATCTTCGGCACGAACTGGACCGCGCTGGCGCCGGTGCCGATGACCGCGACCTTCTTGCCCGCGAGGTCGACGTCGTGCCGCCACTGCGCGGAGTGGTAGGCCGGGCCCGCGAACTTCTCGATCCCGGGCAGTTCCGGGATCATCGGCAGGTGGAGCGCGCCCACCCCGGCGACCAGCGCGGTGCCGACGAACTCGTCGCCGCCCCTCGTGGCGACGTGCCACCGGTTCTCCTCGGCGTCCCAGCGGGCGCCGGTCATCTCCTGGCCGAACCGGACGAACCGGCGCAGGTCGTGCTTGTCGGCGACCTCGCGCATGTACCGCCAGATCTCCGGCTGCGGGGAGTAGGCCCGCGACCAGCCCGGGTTCTGCTCGAAGGAAAACGAGTACATGTGCGACGGGATGTCGCAGGCGCAGCCCGGGTAGCTGTTGTCGCGCCAGGTGCCGCCGACGTCGTGGGCCTTTTCGAGGATGACGAAGTCCTCTCGTCCCTCTTTGCGCAGCTGGATCGCCATGCCGAGACCGGAGAACCCGGTCCCGACGATGACGACCCCGGTCTCCGTGCGGTTGCCCATGACGCCTCCGGGTTACTGTTACTCGTCGTCCATCTTACTGGGAGTAGGTTACCAGCGGTAGAGTCTGACCCGTGACCACCGCGAAGCGCAAGCGCATGCCACGGGCCGACCGGATGCGGCAGATGATCGAGGTCGCCGAGCAGGTCTTTTCGGCACGCGGCTACGCGGCGGCGTCGATGGACGAGATCGCCGAACTGGTGGGCGTCTCGAAGCCGATGCTCTACGAGTACTTCAACTCGAAGGAAGGCCTGCTGCTGGCCTGCATCCGGGAGTCGCGGGCGGTGCTGCGCGAGGTCACCGAGCAGGCCACGGTCGGCGCGGTGGACGCCGAGGACGCGCTGCGGCGCGGCCTGCTGGCCTTCTTCGTCTTCATCCGCGAACGGCGCCAAGCGTGGTCGCTGCTGCGGCACGAAATGGTGCTGATCGGCACGCCGGCCGCCGACGAGGTCGAGGAGACCCGGCGGCAGCAGACCGACCTCATCGCCGCGCTGATGAGCGGCCACTTCGACAGCGGGGACGACCTGAGGGCCGAAGCGGCCGCGGAATTCGTGGTGGGAGCGTGCGAACGGCTCGCGATCTGGTGCGAGCGCCACGACGAAGTGAGCCCCGAGACGGCCACCGAATACGCCATGGACGTGCTGTGGACCGGCCTGCGGCAACGTGCACGTTAGCCTGCGCGTGCACTAGGCCATTTGGTCGTTACTCAGCGCTGTCGTGTCCTGTGACACAGAGTTGCTCTACGGTACCGATGACAAGGTAGAAAGTATGCTGGACTTTCGCGACCGGAGGAGGGGCGCGGGAACCACGTCACGAAAACGCGGTGACCGCGTCACGGTTGTGTGAGGATGCTGGTGAGGGAGAGGGGCGTGAGGCAGATGGTGGAAGCGATCACGGCGACGTACGTCCAGGACGACGCCGACTGGGCCATCACGGTCAGCGGCCGCGGCAAGGAGCTGACCGCACGGGCGCCCGGCATCATCGCCGCGCGCGACCGGGCCGACCAGCTGGTCGAGGAGCTCGCCGGCGACGGCAAGACGACGGTGGTGCACCTGCTCAACGGGAGTGCGCTGGACTTCACCAGCGCCTACATGACGGCCCGGCTGACGCTCCCGAAGCTGCCGCCGCTCGAGGTCCCGCCGCCCGGCAGCGTGCCGAAGCAGCAGACTCCGGCGTCGGCGGGCAAGAAGCCCCAGCTGCCGCCGAGCAAGCAGCTGCCGAAGGCGGTCGAGGACCGCAAGAGCCCGGCGGAGCCGGCGCCCGCTGCCGAGAGCAAGGCGCCGGCGAAACAGGCCTGAGCGCTACTTGAGGAGCTTGCGCACCAGCAGGACCAGCACGAGGACGCCCGCACCGATCAGCGGGAACTTGACCTTGGGGTTGTCCAGCTTGGCGCGCACGCCGTCCTTGGCCGCGTCGGCGAGCTTCTTCGGGTCGGCCTTGACGGTCAGCTGGTCGAGCGTCGCCGCCAGAGCGGTCCTAGCCTGCTCGATCTCACGCTCGATCGTCTCGGGATCGCGGGCCACTTGTCCTCCTCGCCGCATGGGACTTCCAGGTCCCAACTTAGTCGACCGCCCCGCCGCCTCCGCACGGGCCACGCCGCACGCTAGGCTTCGGAGTACCGGGGGCCCGTAGCCCAATTGGCAGAGGCACACGGTTTAGGTCCGTGCCAGTGAGAGTTCGAGTCTCTCCGGGCCCACGAACGGGTTGAGCGAGTCCTGCTCGGCGCTTCGCGCCTTCGCCGGACTCGCTCGTCGTGTTTCCGGCGGGCTTCGCCCCCGGACCCCCGCCGTGGTCACGGCCGCCACACCTCGTCGGCGTACGCCGCCGGTGTGCGCGGTGCCTTCCCGGTCAGCCGCCGGAAATCGTCCGTCACCGGGGCGAACACCCCGGCCCGCACCAGCGCGAACAGGTGCAGCATGTGCTCCACCCACGCCTCGGGGTGGCCGGACCGCGCGAAGTGCGCCCGGTGCTCGGCGGGCGTCGCGTCCCGGTGCCGGATCGGGCGGCCGGACGCCTCGGCCAGCAGCGCCGCCATCTCCCCGAACGTCAGCGCCTCGGGCCCGGTGATGGCGTAGCCGCGGCCGTCGTGCCCGTCCTCGGTCAGGACCGTGACAGCGGCATCGGCCAGATCGCGGGTGTCGGTGAACCCGACCAAGCTGTCGCCGCTGCCCGCGTACAGTTCGCCGGTCTCGCGCAGCGCCCGCGCGAACACCCACTCGTCCTCGTCGAAGTTCTGCAGGAACCAGTTCGGCCGCAGGACGGTCCAGGGCTTGCCGGACTCCTGCACCGCCAGCTCGACGGCCCGCCGCGGCGCGTGGTCCGGCGTCCGGTCCACCCCCACCGCGGACATGAGCACGACCCGGCGCGCGGACGGCGCCGTGCCGATCAGCCGCGCGATGGTCTTCGCGGCGTCGTCGTCGGTGTCCAGCCCCTTGACGAACAACGCGTCCGCGTCGCCGAGAGCCGGGGCCCAGGTCGTCTCGTCGGCCCAGTCGAACGTCACCGGCGTCACGGAGCCGTGTGCCTCGCCGGGGTGGCGGCTCGCGGCCCGCACCGGCACCCCCGCCGCCGTCAACGCGTCCACCACGCGGCGCCCGGCCTTGCCGGTCGCGCCTTCAACCCAAACAGTCATGTCACCAAGTTAAGGACGGGTTGCGAGACGGTGAATGGCTGAAAAGCGCGTTGTATTGTCCGTTCGTCTCGCTAGGGTGAGCCGATGGACGTGCTGGCGGACGTACTGGCGGCCCTGCGCTCCGGCGCCCCGGTCGCGGCCCAGACCGAGGCGCACGCGCCGTGGGGCCTGCGGTTCGACCACACCACCGGGGCCGCGTTCCACGTCGTGCTGGCCGGCTCGGCGTGGCTGGCCCCGCTGCCCGGCGAGGCCGGCTTCGAGCCGGTCGAGCTCGGCCGGGGTGACGTCGTGCTGCTCGGCCGCGGCGTCCCGCACGCGTTGACGTCCGCACCCGGCACGCCGCTCGTCGGCTTCCGGCCCACGCGCCCGTCGACGGCCACCCCCTTCGGCCGCGTCTCGCTCCCCGGCCCGGGGGCGCGCACGACGATCGTCTGCGGCGCGTACCGGCTGCGCCGGCACCGGCCCCACCCGCTCCTGCGCGACCTGCCCGAGGTGGTCCACCTGCCCGCCGTCCCGGGGCGCCACCCCGGGCTGCGCGCGCTGGTCCGGCTCCTCGACGACGAGCTCGCGGCGCACCCGCCCGGAGCCGCCGTCGTCGCACCCTCGCTCGTCGACGCCCTGCTCGTGTACATGCTCCGCGCCTGGCTCAGCGAGTCGGCCGGGACGCCCGGGTGGTCGGCGGCGCTCGCCGACCCCGTGACGGCCCGGGCACTGGCCGCCATCCACGGCGATCCCGCCCGGGCGTGGACGGTCGAGCAGCTCGGCGCCGCGGCCGGGCTGTCCCGGGCCGCGTTCGCCCGGCGGTTCACCGCCCTGGTCGGCGAACCGCCGCTGACCTACCTCACCCGCTGGCGGATGACGACGGCCGCGCGGCTGCTCCGCGAAACCGACCGGCCGCTGGCGCAGGTGGCTCCGGCGGTCGGTTACGGGTCGGCGTTCGCCTTCGCCAAGGCCTTCCGGCGCGAGTACGCGACCACCCCGGGCAGCTACCGCAGCGCCGCCCTCAGCTGAACTCGACCGTGATGTGCGGAGCCAGCGCCCGCAGGAAGCCGGCGGCGTCGAACATCTCCCCCGCCGGCGCGACGCCCTTCACCTTCGCCCGCCCGGTCAGGATCCGGTCCACCGCCTCCACCGCCAGCGGCGCGCTCACCGCGTAGATGTCCTCGCCGCGCGCCACGACCCGGCGTTCGTCCTCCCCGGCCCGCACCACGACGTCCACCACGAACGTTTCGGCCGCGTCGCGCTCGCCCGCCGCGGCGAGGCCTTGCGCCGCGTCGACCGTCATGTAGCTGATGACGTCGCGCACCTGCAGGTGCCGCGGGATGGTGACGATGTCGGCCATCGAGAACTCGGCGAAGACGGGCCGGGGGCCGAGCGGCTCGGGGAACGGCCACTCCCGTGTCGGCAGGGCGTCGTCGCGGTACTCCAGCCGTCCGCCCGCGAAGCGGATGCGCTTGCCGTCACGGCGTTCCCGGGACACCCGGCCCGCGGCGAGGGTGCCGGCCGTGGGACGCCAGCCGCTGAGCCCGTAGGCGACGTGCACCTCGTCGGCCGCCGTCCAGTCGCCCATCGCCGCCGTGGCCAGCAGGTCGGCCAGGCCGCCGAAGAACGCCATCGCGGGCACCACGGCGCTGTCGGCGGTCAGCGCGAGCGTGTCGAGGTTCGCCTCGATTTCGGCGGCGACGTCCACGTACGGGACGCCGGCGCGGATGGCCGCTTCGGCGACCGGCAGGGCCGTCTCGGCGAACGGGCCCGCGCAGTTGATCACCGCGGCCACCCCGTCGAGCGCGCGGTCGAGGGACGCCGGGTCGTCGACCGACGCCGGACGGCCGCCCGGCAGCTTCGCCGCGTCCCGTCCGGAAAGGACCGTGTCGTACCCGCGTTTCTGCAGCTCAGCCACCACGAAGCGGCCGGTGTGCCCGTATGCGCCGTAAACCAGTACCGAAGTCATGAGGCAATCCTGGCGAGCGGAAGCCGTCGTCACCAGTGTCCGGAACGACGTGATGCGTACACTTTCGGACATGCACGCTGTCGCGCTCGCCGCCACGGACGGGATGCTGTCGTTCGAGCTGACGATCGCCACCGAGGTGTTCGGCGACGATCCCCGGTACGGCTTCGCGGTCTGCGGCCCGGCCCCGGTGCGGGTGGGCCGGTTCCTGCTGGAGCCCGACCACGGCCTCGACCGGCTGGCGCGCGCGGACACCGTGCTCGTCCCGGGCTGGGCCGACGTCGACGCGGACCCGCCGGCCGGCCTGGTCGACGCGGTGCGCGCGGCCCACGCCCGCGGCGCACGGGTGGCGTCGCTGTGCACGGGCGCGTTCGTGCTGGCCGCGGCCGGCCTGCTGGACGGCTTGCGCGCCACCACGCACTGGGCCCACACGGACGTCCTCGCCGCCCGCTACCCGCAGGTGACGGTGGACCCGGACGTGCTCTACGTCGACAACGGCCAGGTCCTGACCTCGGCGGGCAAGGCGGCGGCCATGGACCTGTGCCTCCACCTGGTCCGCGCCGACCACGGCCCGGCGGCCGCCAACGCGATCGCCCGCCGCCTGGTGGTCCCACCGCACCGGCCGGGCGGCCAGGCCCAGTTCGTGACGGCACCGGTCCCCACCCGCGACGACCACCCGCTGGCCTCGCTGCTCCCGTGGATCACCGCCCGCCTCGACCGCCCGCTGACGGTCGAGGACCTGGCCCGGAGAGCGAACATGAGCTCCCGCCACCTGGGCCGCCACTTCCGGTCGGCCACGGGCACGACGCCGTTGCAGTGGTTGCTGAACCAGCGCATCCGCCGCGCGCAGGAGCTGCTGGAGAACACGGACGCGAGCATCGACGCGGTCGCGGAGGCGGTCGGCATGGGCACGGCGACGACGTTGCGGCGGCACTTCAACCGGACGGTCGGCGTGCCCCCGGACACCTACCGCCGGACGTTCCGCAGTTAGCGTCTTTCAGTAGCGGACGTCGCTCTGCAGCAACGGCGGGTACACAGTGGACGGTTCACCGTCGACCGTCGTGCCCGCGAACTGGAGCATCGCCCGCTGGGCGCCGTGCATCGGGGCCGGGTAGTCCAGCGTCGGCGCCGACACCTCGTCCAGCCGAGCCAGCTGCGCCGGCGTCAGCGTCACCTCTAGCCCGGCGAGGTTGCCGGTCAGGTGCTCCAGCCGCCGCGCGCCGATGATCGGGACCACCGTTCCGCGCCGCGCGCGCAACCACGCCAGCGACACCGCCGCGGACGTCGACCCGATCTCCCCGGCGATCGCGGCGACGGCGTCGAGGACCGTGAACTCCGCTTCGGACGGACCGCCGACGAAAGCCGCGCGGGCGGACTCCGGCGCCGGAGCGCCACGCCGGTACTTGCCCGACAGGAAGCCGTTCTTCAGCGGGCTCCACGGCACCAGTGCCATGCCCTGGTCGAGCGCGAACGGCGCCAGCTCGCCCTCGACCGTCCGCGCCAGCAGCGAATACTCGACCTGCAGCGCGATCAACGGCGTCCAGCCGCGCAGCAAGGCGGTCGCCTGGGCCTGCGCGGTGACCCACGCCGGGGTGTTGGAGAAGCCGACGTACCGGATCTTGCCCGCGCGCACCAGGTCGTCGAGGGCCCGCATGGTCTCCTCGATCGGCGTGCGGCGGTCCCAGTTGTGCAGCCAGTACAGGTCGAGGTGGTCGGTCCGCAGCCGCCGGAGCGTCTCGTCGAGCTGAGCGATGATCGACGCCCGGCCGGCGCCGCCGCCGTTGGGGTCGCCGGGGAACAGGTTGCCGAAGAACTTCGACGCGAGCACCACCCGCGCACGGCGGCCGGGGCGGGCGGCGAAGAAGTCGCCGAGGATCTTTTCCGAATGCCCGTTGGTGTAGAAGTTCGCCGTGTCGACGAAGTTGCCGCCGAGGTCGAGGTAGGTCGCGAGGATCTTTTCGGACTCCTCGACACCGCAGCCGGCGCCACCGGCGTCTTCCCCGAAGGTCATCGCGCCGAGGGCGAAGGGGCTGACGCGGAGGCCGGACCGGCCGAGGGTGACGTAATGGTCGAGTGACACGAAACTCTCCTTGGGTAGCGGATCGACTGGTCCCAGGAAACCGCGGAAGCCCAGCTCAGCGGTAGACCGATCGAAGCGACCTCTTGCCCGATCCTCTCGATGGCGGTTTCCTGGATGCGTGCTCGACGAACTCCGCGACCTCGTCGCCCGGCACGCGCACGCCGATCTGCGCACGCCGGTGCCGGGCCTGCTGCTGTCCAAAGTGGAAACGAGCGAAACGCACCACTCGCTCGCCGAGCCGCTGCTGGTCGTCATGGCCCAGGGCGGCAAGCGCCTGCTGCTCGGCGAGCAGGTGCACGAGTACCGCGCCGGGCAGTACCTGCTGGTCGGCACCGACCTGCCGGTGACCGGCCACTTCGTCGGCGCGACCCCGCGGACGCCGGCATTGGGCCTCGGCCTCGCCCTGCGGCCCGAGGCGATCGCCCCGCTGCTGCTCGAGGCGCCGCCGCGCACACCACCGGCGTCCCCCATCGCCATCGACGACGCCGGCCCGGAGCTGCTCGACGCGGCGCTGCGCCTGCTTCGGCTGCTCGACCACCCGTCCGACTCGCCCGTGCTCGCGCCCCTGATCGAGCGGGAGATCCTCTGGCGGCTGCTGACCGGCCCGCACGGCGGCCTGGTCCGCCGGATCGGCCTGGCCGACAGCGGCGCCGCCCACGTCGGCCGCGCGATCCGCTGGATACGGGACAACTACGCCGAGCCGATGCGGATCGAGGAACTCGCGCGGCTGAGCGGGCTGAGCGCTTCGGCGTTCCACCGCCACTTCCGCGCGGCCACGGCGATGAGCCCGCTGCAGTTCCAGAAGCGCATCCGCCTGCAGGAAGCCCGGTCGCTGCTGCTGGCCGGCGCGGGCGACGTCGCCGGTGTCGGGCACCTCGTCGGCTACGACAGCCCTTCGCAGTTCAACCGCGAGTACCGCCGCCTGTTCGGTGCCCCACCCGGGCAGGACGCGGCGCGGCTGCGCGAGGCCGCCTCCGTCGGGCCCCGGCTGCCCTGAGGTCCGATCCGTTCAAGACCGCCGGCCGCACCGGTGCGACGCTGGCGGCATGTCCGTGAACCTTCCCGCGGCGGCGTCCTTCATGGCGACGCACGCCCGCCTCCTCGACCGCCGCCGCTTCGAACTGCTCGGCGGCGCCGCCGACGCCGACGCGGTGCTGGCCGCCGTCGACGGCTACCGCAACGCCGACGGCGGCTACGGCTGGGGCCTCGAGCCGGACCTGCGGGCCCCGGAAAGCCAGCCGGGCGGCGCCCTCCACGCCTTCGAGGTGTTCGAGGAGATCGCCCCGGCGACGACACCGCACGCGGCGAAGCTCTGCGACTGGCTGGCCACGGCGTCCCGTCCGGACGGTGGCCTGCCGTTCGCCCGGCCCGTGGCGGACCCGGCCGGCTGCGCGCCCTTCTGGGTCCAGGCCGATCCGGCGGAGGCCACCCTGCAGAGCACGGCGTTCACCGCGGGCGTGGCCCTGCGCGTCGCCCGCCACGACCGGGCCGTCCGCGAGCACCCGTGGCTGGCCGCGGCGACGCGGTACTGCTTCCGCGCCATCCGCGAGCTTTCCGCGCCGCCGCACGCGATCGCGTTGTCCTTCGCGGTGCAGTTCGCGGACGCGGCGCACGAACTCCACGAGGAGGCGCCCGCGCTCCTGGACCACCTCGCCGCGTTCGTCCCGGCCGACGGACTGGCCCCGGTGGCCGGTGGTTCGGAGGGCGAAACCCTCCGCGCCCTGGACTTCGCTCCGCTGCCGGACCGCCCGGCGCGCGCGTTGTTCGCCGACGACGTCATCGAGGCCGAACTGCGGCGGCTCGCGGCCGCGCAACAGGACGACGGTGGCTGGCGGGTGGATTTCGCGAGCTTCTCGCCCTCCGCGTCGCTCGAATGGCGCGGCTACGCCACCGTCCGTGCGGTGGCGATCCTGCGCCGTCACGGCCTCGCCTGAATCTCTACACGAGTGGCGCCGAGGTTCATCCGACCGTGGCGTGTCGGAAGTGGACGGCCGCCCGCGCCTTCCGGCGTGCGTGCCCGAACGCGTACTGTGACGGGGAAACGCGCTCCCGGAGGTGAAGCATGTCGTCGCGCAATCCGTTGCACTGGATCGCCCGCTGGGCGGACTGGTTCGAGGATCGCGGCGTTTACGTGCCCGGCGAGGAGAGCCGGGCGGTCGATCCGATCCGGGATTTCGGCTGGCTGATGGCGGCGTGGGTGGCCGGCGTCGCGATCTTCATCCTGTTGTTCGCCCTCGCGGTTTAAGTGGCATGTGGCCAGAGATTGTCACCAGCCGTGCCGTTCCGGTCACGGATTGGCCACGGGGTGGCACCAGGTGCGCGACAACCCCCGGTTGCGCCTCGTAACCGCGCGCGATCACGGCCAGAGTGGAGCGGGTTCGCCCGGCAAACCCCCGTTGCCGACGGCACCCGACCCGCCGACTGGAGTACCCGCAATGGCGCTCGCGCGCACCCGCAAGATCATGTTCGCCGCAGGACTGCTCGGCCTGGCGGTGGCGTGCGGGGTCCCCTCGGCTCACGACGGCACCGCGGCACTCGGCGCGGCCGGCTCCCCCGCGGGCGCCGGTGCCTCGGCCTCCCCGGTGGGCAACGACCTCAAGTTCGGCGCCGACCACCGGTTCGCCAGCGGCCTCACCATCTCGGTCGGCTCCCCGCAGTCGTTCCGGCCCAGCCCGTCGGCGTACCCGCAGAGCCCGCGCGGCGCGGCCTTCGACGTCCAGCTGACCAACGACGGCTCGACGACGTACAAGCTCTCCGGCCTCAACGTGACCGCCACCTCGGGCGGCACCGCGGTCAAGCAGGTCGTGGACAACACCCAGGGCTTCACCGGCATCACCGACGCGGGCAAGGACGTCCTGCCCGGCCGCTCGGTGCACATCACGCTGGCGTTCGCGGTCCCGCGTGAGCAGACGCAGCTGCGGCTGCAGATCCGGCCGACCGCGACCGAGGCCGTCGCGGTCACCTACTGCGGCCCCGCCTGAGCCACCGCCGTTAAGCTCGCGGGCATGACCGAGCGCCTTTCCCCCGGTGACGAAGCCCCGGACTTCACCCTGCCCGACAGCGAGGGCAACGAAGTGTCGCTGCGCGACTTCCGCGGCCGGTCCGTCGTCGTGTACTTCTACCCGGCGGCGAGCACACCGGGCTGCACCAAGCAGGCCTGCGACTTCCGCGACAACCTCGCCGAGCTGAACGACGCCGGCTACCAGGTCGTCGGCATCTCGCCGGACAAGCAGGCGAAGCTCGCCAAGTTCGTCGAGAACGAAGGCCTCACGTTCCCGCTGCTGGGCGACCCCGAGAAGACGGTCATCGAAGCGTGGGGCGCGTACGGCGAGAAGAAGAACTACGGCAAGACGTACCTGGGCGTGATCCGCTCGACGTTCGTCGTCGACGCCGACGGCAAGATCGCCCACGCCTTCTACAACGTCCGGGCGACCGGCCACGTGGCGAAGCTGATCCGGGACCTCGGCCTGGCTGCCTGATCCCGATCGCAGGCCAGCCCGGCGGGCCGGCGCTGAAGCGGAGCTAAGCCAGCTCCCGCAGTGCCGGCAGCAGCGCCCGCAACGCCAGCCCCCGGTGGGAAACCGCGTCCTTCTCCGCCGGTTCCATCTCCGCCGACGTCCGGCTTTCGCCGTCCGGCCGGAAGATCGGGTCGTAGCCGAACCCGTTCACCCCACGTCGTTCCCGCACCAGCGTGCCGCGCCACTCGCCCCGGACCACCGTCTCTTCGCCCGACGGCAGCACCAAGGCCGCTGCGCAGACGAACTGGGCGCCGCGGCGCTCGTCGGGCACGTCGCGAAGCTGCCCCAGCACCAGATCCAGGTTCGCCTCGTCGTCACCGTGCTTACCGGACCACCGGGCCGAGAGCACCCCCGGCATCCCGTTCAGCGCGTCGACGGCGAGCCCCGAGTCGTCCGCGATGGCGGGCAATCCCGTTGCGGCGACAGCGTCACGGGCCTTCGCCACCGCGTTGCCTTCGAAGTCGGGCGCCGTCTCGGGTGCCTCGGGGAACGAAGGCACATCAGCGAGGCCGATCACCTCGAGGCCCGAAAGACCTTCCGCGGCGACGATCCGCCGCAACTCGCCGAGCTTCTTCGCGTTGCGCGTCGCCAGAAGCAGCTTCGTCACTTCGAGCCCTTCTTCTTGTCCGGACGCGGCTCCGGCAGCTCACCCGGGTACGGCAGCGCCAGGGCCTCGTTCTGCAGGCGAGTCAGCTCCGCGCAGCCCGCGAGCGCCATGTCGAGCATCGTGTCCAAAGTGGACCTTGCGAAGGTCGCGCCCTCGCCGGTGCCCTGGACCTCGATGAGGGTGCCCGCGTCGGTGGCGACCACGTTCATGTCGACCTCGGCGCGCGAGTCCTCTTCGTACGGCAGGTCGAGCCGGACCCGGCCGTCGACCACGCCGACGCTCACCGCCGCCACCGAGGACGACAGCGGCTGCGGGTCGTTGAGCCGGTTCGCCGCGCCCAGCCAGGTGATCGCGTCCGCCAGGGCCACGTAACCACCGGTCACCGCCGCCGTGCGGGTGCCACCGTCGGCCTGGATGACGTCGCAGTCGATGACGATCGTGTTCTCGCCCAGCGCCGCCAGGTCGATGCAGGCCCGCAGGGACCGGCCGATCAGCCGCGAGATCTCGTGCGTGCGCCCGCCGATCCGGCCCTTCACCGACTCGCGGTCACCGCGCGTGTTGGTCGCGGACGGCAGCATCGCGTACTCGGCCGTCACCCAGCCGAGGCCGGAGCCGGCCCGCCAGCGCGGCACCCCTTCGGTGACGCTCGCCGCGCACAGCACCCGCGTGTTGCCGAATTCGATCAGCACCGACCCCGCCGGCCACTGCTGGAATCCCCGGGTGATCTTGATGTCACGGAGCTGGTCGTCGGTCCTGCCGTCTTTTCGAGCCACACGTGCACTCTATGACCGCCGTTCAGACGTCGTAGACGGCACCCTGCTTGACGACCTCGGCACCGGGGAACCCGGCCGAAGCCTCGGCCAGCACCGCTCCCGCGTCGGTCCACGGCGCGATGTGCGTCAGCAGCAGCCGCCCGACGCCGGCGTCCCGGGCCAGCTCACCGGCCTGCTTGCCCGACAGGTGCACACCCGCCGGCCGCTCCGCCGAATCCGTCCAGGACGCTTCGGCGAGCAGCAGGTCGACGCCGTCGGCGAGCTCGTTCAGCGCCGCGCACGGCCCGGTGTCGCCGGTGAACGCGAGGATGCGGCCGCCGTAGGAGAGCCGCACGCCGTACGCCGGGGTCGGGTGGTCGACCTCGACCGCGACGACCTCGAACGGCCCGATCCGGAACGGCTCGGGCCGCAGCGGCCGGAAGTCGTAGACGTCGGAGAGGTCCGTGACGGCCCGCTCGGTTTCGTTGGGGGCGTACGCGTTCGCCAAGCGCGTCGGGGCGTCCGGCGGGGCGTACAGCGGCAGCAGCCGCGGGCGTGCCGGGTACGGCGGCGCCGGGTGGTAGCGCCGCAGGACGGTGAGCGCGCTGACGTCGGCGCAGTGGTCGGGGTGCAGGTGTGTGAGCACGAGCGCGTCCAGGTCGAACGGGTCGGCCACGGCTTGCAGCTGCGCGAGCGTGCCGTTGCCGAGTTCGAGGCCGAGCAGGAAACCCTCGGCCTCGATCAGGTAACCGGACGCGGCGGCGTTCGGCCCGGGGATGCTGCCGGAGCACCCGAGGATGGTCAGTCGCACGACGACACCCTAAGCGTCCGCCGCCGCGATCACGCGGTGGTGGGAGCGAGGACACCCGGGGCGAACCCCATGAACCGCTGGGCGAGCCGGGTGAACGGCTCCGCCGATCCGGTGGCGAGGAACTCGTGCCGCGGCGGGGTGTCCCGGGTGGTCAGCAGGTCCCCCTCGGTGAGCACGCGGACGAGGTCCTTGGCGGTCTCGTCCGCGCTGCTCACCAGGGTGACTTCCTGGCCCATCACGATCTGCAGCACGCCCTGCAGCAGCGGGTAGTGCGTGCAGCCGAGCACCAGCGTGTCGACCTGGGCGTCGAGGAGCGGCTGGAGGTAGCCCTGCGCCAGCCCGAGCACCTGGCGCCCGGTCGTGATGCCGCGCTCGACGAAGTCGACGAACCGCGGGCAGGCGACGCTGGTGAGCGTGATGGCGGGCGCCGCGGCGAAGGCGTCTTCGTAGGCCCGCGACCGCACGGTGCCCTCGGTGCCGATCACGCCGACGCGGCCGGTGTGCGTCGCCACGACGGCGCGGCGCGCGGCGGGCAGGACGACCTCGATCACCGGGACGTCGTAGCGCTCGCGCGCGTCGCGCAGACAGGCCGCGGACGCCGTGTTGCAGGCGATCACCAGAGCCTTCACGCCGCTCTCCACCAGCTCGTCGAGCGCCGCGAGCGCGTAGCTGCGGGCGGTGGCGATCGGGAGCGGGCCGTACGGGTTGTGCGCCGTGTCGCCGACGTAGCGGAGCTGCTCGGCGGGCAGCTGCTCGAGGATCGCCCTCGCCACCGTCAGCCCGCCGACGCCGGAATCGAACACGCCGATCGGGGCATCAGCGGGCGGAGACGTCACGCTTCGAGGTTACCCGGGGCGGCCTTGCCCGCCCGGCGGGTGGTCAGCCAAGCCGCGAGGACGCCGGCCAGCGCGCCGAAGAGGTGCCCCTGCCAGGAGACGCCGGGGTTGCCCGGCAGCAGCCCGGCCAGCATGCCGCTCCACACGCCGAGCAGGACGACGGCGACCACGATCTGCCCGGCCGCGCGGTTGAACAGGCCGCGGACCAGCAGGTAGGCGAGCCAGCCGAAGGCCAGGCCGGACGCGCCGACGGTGACGCCGTCCGACGGCCCGATCAGCCACACACCGAGCCCGGAAACCACCCAGATGATGGCCGTGACCAGCGCGAACCGGCCGATCCCGGCGGCCATCGCGAGGAAGGAGAGCACCAGCACCGGGACGGTATTCGCGAACAGGTGCGACCAGCCGGCGTGCAGGACCGGGGCGAACAGCACGCCGTCCAGTCCGGACAGCGCCCGCGAGTGGATGCCGCCCTGGTCGAGGTCACCGGGGAGGACGACGTCGACCAGCTCGACCAGGTACAGCAGCAGGGTGAACGACAGCGCGACGATCGCGGCCGCCACCGGTTTCGGCGGCAGCACGCGCTTGGCGGCGGCGGTTTCCGGGGCGGGGTTCAAGGTGCTCACCCTTCGAGGCTAAGCGGGGCACGGCCGCTCCACCTCGGGTGAAATCCCTGATCCGGCGGTTTTGTCGGTGGTCATCGCTAGCTTGTCGGGCATGGACGTCATCGGTTATCTCGCGCGGCTCGGCCTCGATCCCGAGCCGCCGGGCCTGGGGGCGCTGCGGCGGCTGCACGCGGCGCACGTCGAACGCGTGCCCTACGAGGCACTGGAGGTGCAGCTCGGGCGGCCGACGCCGCTCGATCCGTCGGCGTCGCTGGCGCGGATCCTGCGGGGCCGCGGCGGGTACTGCTACCACCTGAACGGGGCGTTCTCGGCGTTGCTGGCGGCGCTCGGCTACCAGGTCACCCGGCACCTGGGCGGGGTGCAGGGCAGTGCGGACGCGCCGAACGTCGACCGGAACCACCTGGCGCTGACCGTCACCGGGCTGCCGGACGCCCCGGAGACGGCGTGGCTGGTCGACGCGGGGCTCGGGGACGGCCCGCACGAGCCGCTCCCCCTCCGGGAAGGCACCTACGTGCAGGGCCCGCACACCTACCGGCTGCGGCCGTCGGAGGTGGCGCCGGGTGGCTGGCGGTTCGAGCACGACCCCTCGGGCAGCTTCACCGGCATGGACTTCGCGCCCGGTGTCGCGGAGATGGCGGACTTCGCGGAGAAGCACACCTGGCTGTCGACGGCACCCGAGTCCGGGTTCGTGCGGGTCTGCGTGGTGCAACGGCGGGACGAGGCGGGCGTCGACTCCCTGCGCGCGCTCACCCTGGATCGCCACGGTGCCAAGGAGCTGATCGGGTCACCCGGCGACTGGTGGGCAGCCGCGGGCGACGTGTTCGGCATCCCACCGGCGCAGTTCACGGCCGAGGAGCGCGAGCGGCTGTGGCGGCGGTGCGTCGCGCAGCACGAGGCTCACGTCGGTGGCAAGGGCAGTGAGGTGGTGCCCAGCGCGTAGTCCACCGCCGCTTCGGCGTGCAGGCGAGTCGTCGGGAAGGTCGGCACCGGGGCGTCTTCGGGGCCGACCAGCAGCTCGATCTCGGTGCAGCCGTAGATGACGCCCTCGGCACCGGCATCGGCCAGCCGCGCGATCACGCCGCGGTAGGCCTCGCGGGACTCGGGTTTCACGATGCCGAGCACCAGCTCGTCGTAGATGATCCGGTGCACCAGGTCGCGGTCTTCGGCGCCGGGCACGAGCACGTCGAGCCCGTGCGCGGCGAGGCGGTCGCGGTAGAAGGGCTGCCCCATGGTGAAGCCGGTCCCGAGCAGCCCCACGCGGCGGATCCCGGCGGCCTTGACGGCCGCGGCCGTGGTGTCGCCCAGGTGCAGCAGCGGGATGCCGAGGCCGGCTTCGAGCTGCTCGGCCACCTTGTGCATGGTGTTCGTGCAGAGCACGACGAAGTCGGCACCGGCGGCTTCCAGTGCCTTGGCGGCCCGGTTGAGCTCGGCACCGGCGTCGTCCCAGCGGCCGTCGGCCTGCATGGCCTCGATCGCGGCGAAGTCGACGGAGTAGAGCACGGTGTGCGCCGAGTGGAGCCCGCCGAGGACGACCTTCACCCGCTCGTTGACGAGCCGGTAGTACTCGGCGGACGACTCCCAGCTCATGCCGCCGAGCAGCCCGATGACCATCATGGGAACCATGATGCCCGAACTGCGCACGGCGTTCGCCGGGGTTTCGAACGTCCTGGTCACCGCGCTGGCCGGCTCGCGGTCGACCCGGAAGGTCCAGGAGGGCTACAGCGTGGCCGCCGAGCCGCTCGAAGAACTCGAGCTGCCCCAGCTGTGGTAGCTCAGGCCCAGAGCTGCCCGTCGAGCCGCTCGGCCGCCTCGTCCAGCGACCCCGCGTAGGCCCCGGTGGACAGGTACTTCCACCCGGCGTCCGCGACGACGAAGGCGACATCCGCCGCGTCACCCCGGGCCGCGGCCTTCTCGGCCACCGCCAAAGCCGCGTGCAGCACCGCGCCCGTCGAGATGCCCGCGAAGATGCCTTCGTGCTCCAGCAGCTCCCGGGTGCGCCGCAAAGCGTCGTACGCCCCCACGGAGTAGCGGCCGTTGAGCACCGAAGGGTCGTACAGCTCCGGCACGAACCCCTCGTCGAGGTTGCGCAGGCCGTACACCAGCTCGCCGTAGCGCGGCTCGGCCGCGATGACCTGGACGTCCGGCTTGGCCTCGTGCAGGTAGCGCCCGACGCCGACGAGCGTGCCCGTCGTGCCGAGACCGCCGACGAAGTGCGTCAGCGTCGGCAGGTCCTTGAGCAGCTCCGGGCCGGTGCCGCGGTAGTGCGCGTCGGCGTTGGCCGGGTTGCCGTACTGGTAGAGCATCACCCAGTCCGGGTTCGCCGCGGACAGCTCCTTCGCCCGCCGGACGGCCTCGTTGGAGCCGCCCGCGGCCGGCGAGAAGACGATCCGCGCGCCGTAGGCCTGCAGCAGCTGCTTGCGCTCGGTCGAGGTGTTCTCCGGCATCACGCAGACCAGCCCGTAGCCCTTGAGCTTGGCGGCCATGGCCAGCGAAATCCCGGTGTTGCCCGACGTCGGCTCCAGGATCGTGGAGCCGCGCCGCAGCTTGCCTTCACGCTCGGCGGCTTCGATCATGGCCAGCGCGGGCCGGTCCTTGATCGAGCCGGTCGGGTTGCGGTCCTCCAGCTTCGCCCACAGGCGCACGTCGTGCGTCGGGGAGAGCCGGGGCAGCCCGACCAGCGGGGTGCCGCCGAGCGCGTCGAGCAGCGACTCGAAGCGAGCCATCGATCAGCCACCGGCCACGGCGGGCAGGATGGTCAGGGTGTCGCCGTCCTTGACCTCGGCCTCGAGCCCGCCGGCGAAGCGCACGTCCTCGTCGTTGACGTAGACGTTGATGAAGCGGTGCAGCTTCTCCTCCTTGACCAGGCGGCCCTTGATGCCGGCGTGGCGGGACTCGACGTCGTCGATGACCTCGAGGACGGTCGCGCCCTTCGCCTCGACGGACTTCTCGCCGCCGGTGTGGGTGCGCAGGATCGTCGGGATGGAGACGGTCACGGCCATGGGTTCATACCTCCGGTGGGTTCTTACACGCAGACGCCGGTGGCGCGCGGTTTGTTCCGGGAGCTCAGTCGACGATCTCGACCGGCTCCTCGGTGATCTCGGCGTCCACGATCCGGTACGACCGGAACTCGTGCACTTCGGGGTCGCGGGTGGAGACGAGCACGTAGTGCGCGTCCGGCTCGGCCGCGATGTTCGCGTCGGTGCGCGACGGGTAGGCCTCGGTCGCGGTGTGCGAGTGGTAGATCACCACCGGCACCTCGTCGTTCGCGGCCATCTCGCGGTAGAGCTTCAGCAGGTCGCCGGAGTCGAACTCGTAGAACGTCGGCGACCGGGCCGCGTTGAGCATGGGGATGAACCGCTCGGGGGAATCCGAGCCCTCGGGCCCCGCGATCACCCCGCACGCTTCGTCGGGGTGGTCACGACGGGCGTGGGCGACGATCTCGTCGACGAGTTCACGGCGGATCCGGAGCACACTTACATCTTAGGTGGTGGACAAAGCGGGTCCAGATGTTGAGATATACCGCTCACCAGCCGTTCTCGGGAGGGAGATATACCGCTCACCAGCCGTTCTCGGGATACTGGGCCGATGCCGTTGTCGTCGAAAGTGCGCGATCGGTGCCGGATGTACCTCGGGACCGACGAGCGGATCCAGTACGTGATCCCCGGGATGTCGCTGTACGTGAACCGCATGCGCGTCCGGGTCGGCTTCCTGATCATGGTGACCGACCGGCACGTCACCCTGCTGGCCTGCAGCCGCTGGACCCTGAACCGGCCGAAGCAGATCTGGGAACGCCTGCCGCGTTCCACCGAACTGGGCCCGCTCGAGATCCACCCCTCGCTCGGGCCGATCCTGTCGGTCGGCGGCATCGACCTGGAGATCGACGAGGAGTACATCGCGGCCGTGCGCGCGGCGAACCTCGAGGCCGTCGGCGACGCCCTGCCCGAGGACCCCTACCCGGGCGGCTGACCGAACGCTTCCGGCCAGACGTCCCGGTAGGCCGGCACCCCGCCGGCCGTGGTCGCCGCCAGCAGGCCGTGCACCATCGCCCGCGCGAACACGCGCGCCGCCGCCGAGCACAGCGCGTCCAGCGCCGCCGGCCGGGCCGCCGCGCCGAACGGGCCGCTCGCGTCCGGCAGCTCGTGCGCCCCGGTGGCCAGCGCGAACACCGTGTCGCCGTCGAACATCGTGTGGGCCGGGCGCACGGCTCGCGCCAGCCCGTCCTGCGCCGCGACCGCGATCCGCCGCGCTTCGGCCTTGGACAGCGCCGCGTCCACCGCGACCACGCCGATCGTCGTGTTGAGGTCCGTCCGGCGAGAGGGCAGGTCAGCGGCCCGCGAAGGCCAGGTCACGCCGAAGTCGCCGTGGTCGGCCGCGTAGGCCCGGCCCGTCGCCAGGTCCACGGCCTCGCCGGCCGCGTTGACCGCCGCCAGCGCCCCGACCGTGAACTCGCCGACGACTTCACTGGCCGAGCCGATCCCGCCCTTCAGCGACCCCACAGCCGCCCCCGCGCCCGCCCCGACCGTTCCCTGGGCGAACGAGCCCGAAGCCGCGTCGCAGGCCGCGTAGCCGAAGGACGCGTCGGGCCGGTTGCCCCACTCGCTGCGCGGCAGGTCGAACAGCACGGCCGCGGGCACGATCGGCACCACCTCGTGCGGCTGCGTCCCGACGGGAAAGCCCAGGTTCCGCTCCGCCAGCCACCGCATCACGCCGTCGGCCGCGGCGAGGCCGTACGCCGACCCGCCCGACAGGCAGACCGCGTTGACCCGCTGCACCAGGTTTTCCGGCTCCAGCAAGTTCGTCTCGCGCGTGCCCGGCGCGCCGCCGCGCTGGTCGACCGCGCCGACCGCGCCCTCGGGCACCAGCACCACCGTCGTCCCGGTGGCCCAGCCGTCGCCGACCCGCTCGTGGTGCCCGACCAGGACACCCGGCACGTCGGTGATCATCCGGTCAGCGCCTGGATCAGCGTCTCCTGCACCCACGTCAGCCAGTGGTAGACGCCCAGGTGCGGCGCCCGCGGGTCGTCCTCGGGCAGCTCGTCGGGCATGTCCTCGGTGACGTCGAGCGCGGTGCCGAGGGCCAGCCGGACGTCGTTGAGCGCGCCCAGCCACGCGTCCGCCTGCTCCTCGGTCAGCCGCACGTGGCCGCCGTCGCGGGGCAGCGTGTCGAGCACGATCTTGGCCACGCCGACCTTGATGTCGAGCAGCTCCGGCTCGTGCAGCGACCGCATCGCCGCGACCGAGTCGATGTCCTCCCGCGACGGGTTGTCCGGGTCGAGCTTGTGGAAGTCCGGGAGCAGCCGCGAGAGCACCGGGTCGTCCGGCGACTCGCTGGGCCCGGTCCGGATGCCGGTGAGCTCGGCGAGCTCGTCCTGCGGCGCCTCTTCGGCACGCGCGGTGAGCATGTCCTCGAGCTGGCTGACCAGCCCGCGCAGCACGGCCGCTTCCTGCTGCTCGAACCCCGCGTGGATCACCGCGCCCTTGCGCCGCCAACCGTTCACGAGGGCTGCTCCATGGTGGCCCAGAGGCCGGCCGCGTGGAGTTTCGCCACGTCCGTCTCCACCTTTTCCTTGCTGCCGGACGACACGATCGCCTTGCCCTTCTGGTGCACGTCCAGCATCAGCTTGGTGGCGTGGTCGCGGCTGTAGCCGAACAGCTTCTGGAAGACGTACGTCACGTACGACATCAGGTTGACCGGGTCGTTCCACACCACGGTCCGCCACGGTGTGTCCGACTCGGCGACTTCGGCACCGGCCGGTTCGACCTGCGTCTGTTCGGATGCGACAGGCGTGGACATGCACCCCATGGTGTCACGGGGGTCACCGGGTACGCCGCGCCAGGTCCGGCCATGTGGGTGAATAGGCTTACCCCATGGGTTCACCGGAGCCGGTCACGGCCAGCACTGCGCTGCTCACCGACCACTACGAGCTGACCATGCTGGGCAGCGCGCTCGCCGACGGGACGCACGCGCGGCCCTGCGTATTCGAAGTATTCGCCAGGAGGCTGCCGGACGGGCGGCGCTACGGCGTCGTCGCGGGTACCGCCCGGGTCCTCGACGCGATCGCGGACTTCCGCTTCACCGACGCCGAACTGGCGCAGCTGGAGGCCACCGCGGTCGTCGACGACGCGACACTGGGCTGGCTCGCCGACTACGAGTTCTCGGGCGACATCGACGGCTACCCCGAGGGCGAGCTGTACTTCCCGGGCTCGCCGATCCTCACCGTGACCGGCTCGTTCGGCGAGTGCGTGCTGCTGGAGACGCTGGTGCTGTCCATCCTCAACCACGACAGCGCCATCGCGTCGGCGGCGGCCCGGATGTCCGGCGCCGCGCACGGCCGCCCGATCATCGAGATGGGCGGGCGTCGCACGCACGAGTACGCCGCGGTCGCGGCCGCGCGCGCCGCCTACCTGGCCGGTTTCGCGACGACGTCCAACCTGGAAGCCGGGCGCCGCTACGGCATCCCGACGCGCGGCACCGTCGCGCACGCCTTCATGCTGCTGCACGACAGCGAGGAGGCGGCCTTCCGCGCCCAGGTGGACAAGATGGGCGCGGACACGACGCTGTTGGTCGACACCTACGACATCACCGCGGGCATCGAGACGGCGGTCCGCGTCGCCGGGCCCGAACTCGGCGCGATCCGGATCGACTCCGGTGACGTCGGCCCGCTCGCCCGCCGGGCCCGCGAGCAGCTGGACTCCCTCGGGGCGAAGGACACCCGGATCGTGGTCTCCGGCGACCTGGACGAGCACGCCATCGCGGCGCTGCGCGCGGAGCCGGTGGACGCCTACGGCGTCGGCACCTCGGTGGTCACCGGGTCCGGCGCGCCGACCGCCGGCATGGTCTACAAGCTGGTCGAGGTGGACGGCAGGCCGGTCGCCAAGCGCAGTGCGCACAAGGAGTCGCGTGGCGGCCGGAAGTCCGCGCTGCGGCGCCACCGCGGCACCGGCACGGCGGTCGAGGAGGTCGTCTGGGCTTCCGGTTCGGCCGCGCCGGAGCCGGAGGCCAACGACCGCCCGCTGCAGATCCCGCTGATCCGCGCTGGCCGTCCGGCGCCGGACCTGCCTACGCTCGACGACGCGAGGCAGCGGCTGCGCCGCGGCCTGGTCAGCCTGCCGTGGGAAGGCCTCAAGCTCTCGCACGGCGAGCCCGCTATCCCGACGCTGTTCTTGTGAGAGGAGTTCGACCATGGGGACCGCGCTGATCGTGGTGGACGTGCAGAACGACTTCTGCGAAGGGGGTTCGCTCGGCCTGCCGGGCGGGGCCGCGGCGGCCGCCGGCATCTCGAAGCAGGCCGCCGAGGGCGGGTACAGCCACGTCGTGGCGACCAGGGACAACCACATCGACCCAGGTGACCACTTCAGCGAGACGCCGGACTTCAAGGACAGCTGGCCGGTGCACTGCGTCGCCGGCACGCCTGGCGCGTCGTTCCACGCCGCGCTCGACGTCGTCCCGATCGGCGAGGTGTTCTCCAAGGGCGAGTACAGCGCCGCGTACTCCGGCTTCGAGGGCGCGGCCCGCGACGGCAAGTCGCTGGAAGCCTGGCTTCGCGAGCACGACGTGACCGACGTCGACGTCGTCGGCATCGCGACGGACTTCTGCGTCCGCGCGACAGCGCTCGACGCGGCGAAGGCCGGCTTCGGCGTGCGCGTGCTGCTGGACCTGACCGTGGGCGGCTCGCAGCCGACGGTCGACGCGACGCTGAAGGACTTCGACGAGGCGGGCGTCGCGTACACCGGCACCGCCGTCGTCGGCCCGGCCGCGTGAAGGACCTGCGGGCGGCGCTGGCGGAACACCGGCTCGTCGCGATCCTGCGCGCCACCGGCGCGGCGCGGTTCGCCGACGCCGCGATGGTGCTGCACGCGGCGGGCGTCCGCCTGCTCGAAGCCACGCTGACGACGCCGGGCGCGCCCGCGGCCATCACCGCGCTGCGCCTGGCGCTCGGCGAGGACGCGCTGATCGGCGCGGGCAGCGTCCGCGAACCGTCCGATGTGGACATCGCGGTGGACGCGGGTGCCGCGTACCTGATCACGCCGACGGTCAACCCGGCGGTCCTGGAGCGCGCCGCGGCCCTGGACACCCCGGTGATCTGCGGTGCGCTGACGCCGACGGAGATCGACCAGGCCTGGCGGCTCGGCGCGGCCGCGGTGAAGGTGTTCCCGGTCGCCGCCGCGGGCGGCGTCGCGTACCTGCGCGCGGTGCGGGCGCCGCTGCCCGACGTCCCGCTGGTGCCGACCGGCGGCGTCCACCTGGCCGACGTCGAGGGCTACCTGCGCTCGGGCGCGATCGCGGTCGCCGCGGCGACGCCGTTGCTGGGCGACGCGCTGTCCTCCGGCGGCAGCCTGCCGGACCTGGCCACGCGGGCGGGCGAGTTCGTCGCGGCGGCTTCCCGCTTCACCCCGGCCTGATCACTTCTTCCCGAACGGGTCGCAAGCGGCCGTGCCCAGGTAGATGTCGCCGCTGGCCGGGCCGCCCTGCGGGAACAGCTTGATGTGCACCGCGTGCGTCACCAGGCTGCCGTCCGGCGGCTGCGGCGTCACCGTCTCGTTGAGCACGACCGTCGCCAGCGCGGTGCCGGCGGCCCCGCCGGGGATGACGATCCGGTAGTTCGGCGGGATCTCCTCCGGCACGGTGACCCCTTCGACGGCGCCGACCGCCACCTCGCCGAGGCTGCCGGTCGCCGTCGTCGCGCACTTGGCCGAGAACGTGCGGACGGTGAGTGCCGGGCCGCCGTAGCGCTGCAGCAAGGTCGCCCGGAAGCGGCGCCCGGCCGCCTGGGCGATCGACGCCTCACCGGATCGCCCGCAGCCGGTTTCACCAGCGCCGAACACCGCGATGTCGCCGGTGGCGCCCCCCTGCGTCCAGCCCCGGTACGGGCCGTCGACGGTGCACTTCGCCAGTTCACCGGTGACGATCTGCTCGTTGTCGATCGTCACGTCCACCGAGCCGGACGACGCCCATCCGGTGGAGGTCACCGGCGCCGCCGCGCCGAGGAGCGGAGCGGCCAGCATCGTCACGGCCAGCACCCGATATGTCCTCTTCCTGGCGTTCCGCATGCTCCGGCCTCCTCGGTTGGCGTGACAGATCGCAGCTATGCCCTTCGTCATCGGCCGGTCCGGCGCCCGCCCTGATCGGGTCCACCCGGACGAGTGGCCGGTGAGGAACGCAACTCGGCGGGTCCACGGGACGGTAACGAGCGTTAACCTCGGTCGTCGCCTGTTCATATCGGGAGGTTTCGTGTCTTCGCTGTCCTTCGCCGGCAAGCGGCCCGTGCTGGCCGACCTCGTACCCGGCTCGCTCGTGCGGGACATCGCGCTGGTCGCCGGCGGTGCCGTGCTCACCGGCGCCGCCGCGCAGCTGACGATCCCGGTGCCGGGCAGCCCGGTGCCGATGACCGGCCAGACGTTCGCCGCGCTGCTCGTCGGCGCGTCGCTCGGCATGTCGCGCGGTGCCGCCTCGATGCTGGTGTACCTGCTGGTCGGCGCGGTGGGGGTGCCGTGGTTCCAGCACGGCACGTCCGGCCTGTCGGGCGCGAGCGCCGGCTACATCGTCGGGTTCGTCTTCGCCGGCGCGCTGATCGGCGCGCTCGCCGGCCGCGGCGGCGACCGGACGCCGGTGCGCACCGCGGGCACGATGGTGCTCGGCAACCTGGTGATCTACGCGTTCGGCGTGCCGTGGCTGATGGCGTCGACCGGGTTCGACCTGTCGACCGCGTTCGCCAAGGGCGTCACGCCGTTCCTCATCGGGGACGCGATCAAGATCGTCGTTGCCGCCGGTCTGCTGCCGCTGACCTGGAAGCTGGTCTCCGGCCGCACCGAAGACTGACCGCCCGCGGGGACCTGCCGCGCGGCGGGTCCCCGCGGCGCGAGTGGCCCGTTCGCGACGGAGCACCGATCTCTGTCGGTGGTGGCGGCTAATGTGTCGCTGTGCCCGCCCGAACCGATTTCCCCGGCGTCCTCGAACTCCTCACCCACGCGGTGGAGTCCGTCGGCGGTGCCGAGCGCCCGGGGCAGGTCCAGATGGCCGACGCCGTCGGCCGCGCCATCCGCACCGGTGAGCACCTGGCCGTGCAGGCCGGCACCGGCACCGGCAAGTCACTGGCCTACCTCGTGCCCGCGATCCGCCACGCCGTCGAGAAAGAGGCCACGGTGGTGGTCTCCACGGCGACGATCGCGCTGCAGCGCCAGCTCGTCGACCGCGACCTCCCACGGCTGGCGAAGGCGCTGAAGAAGCCGCTCGGCCGCGAGCCGACCTTCGCGATCCTCAAGGGCCGCCGGAACTACATGTGCCTGCACCGGCTGGATTCCGGCGCGCCGGACGAGCCGGAGGACGCCCAGCTGTTCGACCCGTTCGCGGTCTCCCGGCTGGGCAAGGAGGTCACGCGGCTGCGGGAGTGGGCGTCGGACACCGAAACCGGCGACCGCGACGAGCTCGTCCCCGGCGTCACCGACCAGGCGTGGCGTCAGGTTTCCGTGACGGCGAAGGAATGTCTCGGCGCTTCACGCTGTCCGATCGGCACGGACTGCTTCGCCGAGAAGGCCCGCGCCGAAGCCGGCCGCGCCGACGTCATCGTCACCAACCACGCGCTGCTGGCGATCGACGCGCTGCAGGGCTACCAGGTGCTGCCGGATCACGACGTGGTGATCATCGACGAGGCCCACGACCTGGTCGACCGGGTCACCTCGGTCGCCACCGGCGAGCTGACCAGCGCGATGTGCGCGGCGGCCGCGCGCCGCTGCGGCAAGCTCATCGACGCCGACGTCGCCGACGGCCTGCTGGAAGCGGGTGACGGGCTGGCCCTGATCGTCGACGATCTGCCCGCGGGCCGGATGGACGAGCTGCCACGGCCGCTGCAGGGCGCGATCCCGGCGGTCCGCGACGCCGCACACCGGTGCATCACGGCGCTGGGTTCCGACCGCAAGGAGGACGTCGAGGGCGCCACGGCGCGCAAGCTGGCGCGGTCACTGCTCGACGAGGTGCACGACACCGCGGTCCGGCTGCTGGAGGCCTTCGACGAAGACCAGGCGCACCAGCGCGACGTCGTCTGGCTCTCCGGCGACAAGTACTCGTCGAACCCCCGGCCACCGGCGCTGAAGGTGGCGCCGCTGGGCGTCGCCGGCCTGCTGCGGGAGCGGGTGTTCAACCAGCACACGACGATCCTGACGTCGGCGACGCTGACGCTGGGCGGCACGTTCGACACCATGGCGCGCCAGTGGGGGCTCCCGCCGGGCGCGGCCCGGGTGGAACAGGCGCCCGGGGCTGCGACGGAGAAGGAAGCGCCGTCGGACGACTCGGGCCCGAAGTGGACCGGCCTCGACGTCGGCTCGCCGTTCGACCACCGGCGCAACGGCATCCTGTACCTCGCCAAGCACCTGCCGCCACCGGGCCGCGACGGCCTGACGTCGTCCACAATGGACGAACTGGCCGAGCTGATCGAGGCGGCTGGCGGCCGCACGCTGGGCCTGTTTTCCTCGATGCGGGCGGCCAAGCAGGCCACGGAGGAGATGCGGGAACGGCTGGACTTCCCGATCCTGTGCCAGGGTGACGACGCGACATCGCTGCTGGTCCAGAAGTTCTCCGAAGACGTCCGCACGTGCCTGTTCGGCACGCTGAGCCTGTGGCAGGGCGTGGACGTCCCCGGGCCGTCGCTGCAGCTCGTGGTGGTCGACCGGATCCCGTTCCCGCGCCCGGACGACCCGGTGTCCTCGGCGCGGCAGCGCGCGGTGGAAGCCCGCGGCGGCAACGGGTTCCTGACCGTGGCGGCCACGCACGCGGCGCTGCTGCTGGCGCAGGGCACCGGGCGGCTGCACCGGGCGGTCACCGACCGCGGGGTGGTGGCGGTGCTGGATTCGCGGCTGGCGAACGCCCGCTACGGCGGCTTCCTGCGCGCGTCACTGCCGCCGTTCTGGCCGACGATGGACCCGAAGGTGGTGCGGGAAGCACTGCGCCGGCTGGACGCAGCCGCGCCCGCGTGACGCGGTGCACAGCCTCGCCCGGTACGGTGAAGCCACCGAAGCAACAAGGGAGCACCGGTTGACCCAGGATTCGTCCAGCGCCCAGTCCCGGACCGTCAGCGTCGACGACACCGGAGTGCGGCGGCGGCTCGCGGACGGCAGCGAAGAGGCCGTCACGTGGTCCGACCTGTCCTCGGTGATGGTGCGGGTCATCCCCGACGGCCCGTGGAACGAAGACGTGTTCTTCATGCTCGTCGGCACCGACGGCAAGGGCACCGCGGTCCCGAGCGGCGACCCGGCGGCCGACGCGCTCATCGAGCGCCTGCAGTCCTTGCCCGGCTTCGACAACGAGAAGTTCATCGAAGCCATGACGACCGACGCCGACCAGGCCTACGTCGTCTGGGAATCCAGCGAGAACTGAGGTGCGCTGCCCGGTCTGCGGCGAAGAGAGCCTGAGCCCGCTCGCCGATCTCGACACCCAGAACTGGGTTGGCCTGCGCTTCAAACGTCCAGGATTTCTCGAGTCGCGTCCGTTCTTCTCGGCGCTTCACGGCCGCGTCTGCCGGTCGTGCGGTGTCGTTCTGCCGTTTCTCGACCAGGCGCAACGCGAGAAGCTCGCCGAGGAGTGGGCGGACCTGATCCCGGTCGCTCCCGACCCTAAACCGGGAATTCCTCCGTCACCGGAATCCCCTTCTTGAGCGTGCGGCTCACCGTGCAGAGCCGCTCGATCGCCCGGTCCACGGCGCCGGCGAGCGCTTCCCGCTGATCCGCCGCCAATGTCGACACGTCGACGTCGAAAGCGACGTGCACGGCGTCGAGCTCCGAAGCGCCTTCACGACGATCGGCGCTCACGGCGACGCGGAACTTCGCCTCTTCGCCGATCCGCCGCGTGATCAGCTCTTCCGCGGTCACCGCGCTGCAGCCCGCCGCCGCGATCTGCAGCAATTCGGCGGGCGAGAACGCCCCTTCGGCGCCCTTACGGCCCAGCCGCACCTCCGCGCCGCGTTCGTTGCGCCCGACGAACGCGTGCTCGCCGGTGCGTTCCACTTCCAGTGTCATGCCCGCTCCAACCAGCTCAGGAAGCCGCTTGTTCCGGCGCCCACTGGGCGAGCACCGTGATCGTGCCCGGGTCGACCTCGGTGAACCCGGCGTCCCG
Organism: Amycolatopsis sp. NPDC058278; assembly: GCF_042881395.1. Taxonomy (NCBI): domain Bacteria; kingdom Bacillati; phylum Actinomycetota; class Actinomycetes; order Pseudonocardiales; family Pseudonocardiaceae; genus Amycolatopsis; species Amycolatopsis sp. NPDC058278. The sequence goes on from NZ_JBHVXZ010000061.1 coordinate 53,174, forward strand.
CACGGCGATGACGCGGTCGCGCCGCCACGCGCCCTCCGGGTCGTCGCCCGGGTGCAGTTCCTTCCACCGCACGGGGCTCGCCGTGCGCACGGCGACCCGGAACCCCCGAGCAGCCCAGGCGGCCCGCTCCGCGTCGTCCAGCAACGCGGCGAGGATCATCGTCGCGTGGCCGACCTGGGCGGCGCCCTTGCCGACGGTCATCGGCACGTGCGGGTTGAGCAGCAGCAGCGGGACGCCGTCCGGGAGCGGGCCCGGCTCGTCCGGCGGCAGTTCGCTGCCGGAGATCTGCAGCCGCGCGACTTCCTTTGGTGTCTCGGTGACCAGGCCCGGCACGAGCGCCCGTGCCTCGGCGCCGTCGACCTCGACGGTGATGCCGGGCAGCTCCTGGACGGCGGCCCAGTGCGCGCCCCGCGCCCGCCGCGCGACCTTCCGGATCCGGTTGTCGAGCCAGGCGTGCATCGGCTCGGCCCACTCGCCGCCGGGCTGGGAACGCTCGTCGAGGCACACCGCCAGCGCCGCCGCGGCCGCCGCCTCGAGCAGCGGCGTGCGACCCGGCGGCTCCGCCCGTTCGATGCGGAGGATGACCGGCATCGCGCGGACTTCGTCAGGGAGCTCGTCGGAGGTGTCCGAAGTGTCTTCGGCCGGAAGCCCCAGCCAGAAGGCGTAGCGGGCGCCCAGGGGGTCGAGAACGCTGCTCACGGACGCATCAGCTCGAGCCCGTCGGCGGCGTCGGCCGCTTCGACCTCGCCGCGGGTGAGGCCGAGCACGAACAGCACGGCGTCGAGGTACGGGTGCGACAGCGCGGTGTCGGCCACCTCGCGCAACGCCGGCTTGGCGTTGAACGCGACGCCCATGCCTGCGGCCGAAAGCATGTCGATGTCGTTGGCGCCGTCCCCGACAGCGACGCACTGCTCGAGCGGGATGTCGTACTCGGCGGCGAAGCGGCGAAGCACCTTCGCCTTGCCCGCGCGGTCGACGACGTCACCGACCACCTTCCCGGTGAGCTTGCCGTCGACGATCTCGAGCTCGTTCGCCACCGCGAAGTCGAGCCCCAGCTCCTCCACGAGGCCGTCGATGACCTGGGTGAAGCCGCCCGAGACGACGCCAGTGCGGAAGCCCATCCGCTTGAGCGTCCGGATCGTGGTGCGGGCGCCCGGCGTCAGTTCGATCGACGCGGCGACCTGGTCGATCGCCGTCGCGGGCAGACCGGCCAGCAGCGCGACCCGCCGTTCCAGCGATTCGGTGAAGTTCAGCTCGCCGCGCATGGCCGCTTCGGTGATCTCGCGGATCTCCGGCTCGACCCCGGCGTGCGCGCCCAGCATCTCGATGACCTCGCCCTGGATCAGGGTCGAGTCCACGTCGAACACGACGAGCCGCTTCGCCCGGCGCGTGATGCCCGCCCGCTCCACGGCGATGTCGACCCCCGCCTCGACGGCGGCGTCGGCGAGCTCGGAGCGCAGCGCGGCGTCGGCTTCCGGGGTGTCCTGGTCGACCGAGACGTACAGCTCGAGCCCGGTCACGGGGTAGTCGGCGACGCTGCGGATGGCGTCGATGTTGGCGCCGAGCGAGGCCAGCCGGCGCGCGACCTCGGAGAAGCCCCGCGCGGTCACCGGGCGGCCCAGCACCACCAGCACGTGGGAGGAGTCCCGGCGGCCGAGCGCGAACGGGTCGTCCCCGATCGCCGGGCCGATCTTCACGTCGACCTGCATGCCGACGGACGCCATCGCCTGCTCGACCGTCTCCTGCAGGCCCTCCGGGTCGCGGTAGACCCCGGCGAGCACGCCGAGCACGAGCTTCCCGCGGATGACCACCTGCTCGACGTCGAGCACATCGACGTCGTGCCGGGTCAGCACGGCGAACAGCACGGACGAGACACCCGGCTTGTCGGGGCCGGTCGTCGTGATCAGGACGGGGGTCTGGGTCACTGGTCATCCCTCGTTCGGCAACGCTGCACGGCCAGTCTGCCGGTCCGGGGCCGGACATAAGTAGAGCGCGTGCCCGGCTTCACATCAGCCGGGCACGCGCTCACTCGATCAGGTACTACTTGTCGCCTTGCTCGCTCGCGTTGTCGTTCGAGTGGTCCCCCGGGATCACCGCTTCGGTGAGCAGCTGGGACGGGGCCGCGTGGCTGTTGACCTTCTGCTTCCCGAAGAAGCCGATCTCACCCTCGCTGTGGATGCGCTCGATCATGTGCGGGTAGTGCAGCTCGAACGCGGGCCGCTCGGAGCGGATCCGGGGCAGCTCGGTGAAGTTGTGCCGCGGCGGCGGGCAGGACGTCGCCCACTCGAGCGAGTTGCCGTAGCCCCACGGGTCGTCCACCGTGACGATCTCGCCGTACCGGTAGCTCTTGAAGACGTTCCAGATGAACGGCAGCGTCGAGGCACCGAGGATGTACGCGCCGATCGTGGAGATCGTGTTCAGCGTGGTGAAGCCGTCGCTGGTCAGGTAGTCCGCGTACCGGCGCGGCATGCCCTCGGCACCCAGCCAGTGCTGGACGAGGAACGTGCCGTGGAAGCCGATGAACGTGGTCCAGAAGTGCCACTTGCCGAGCTTCTCGTCCATCATCCGGCCGGTGATCTTCGGGAACCAGAAGTAGATGCCGGCGAAGGTGGCGAACACGATCGTGCCGTAGAGCACGTAGTGGAAGTGCGCGACGACGAAGTAGCTGTCCGACACGTGGAAGTCGATCGCCGGCGCGGCCAGCAGGATGCCGGTCAGGCCGCCGAAGAGGAACGTGACGATGAAGCCCATCGAGAAGATCATCGGCGTCTCGAAGGACAGCTGGCCCTTCCACATCGTGCCGATCCAGTTGAAGAACTTGATGCCGGTCGGGACGGCGATCAGGAACGTCATGAAGGAGAAGAACGGCAGCAGCACGGCGCCGGTGGCGTACATGTGGTGCGCCCACACCGCGACCGAGAGCGCCGCGATGGCCAGCGTCGCCCAGACCAGGCTCTTGTAGCCGAACAGCGGCTTGCGGCTGAAGACCGGGAAGATCTCCGACACGATCCCGAAGAACGGTAGCGCGACGATGTAGACCTCGGGATGGCCGAAGAACCAGAACAGGTGCTGCCAGAGGATCACGCCGCCGTTTTCGGGGTCGAACACGTGCGCCCCGAGGTGCCGGTCCGCCAGCAGGCCCATCAGGGCCGCGGTCAGGATCGGGAAGGCGAGCAGGACCAGGATGCTGGTGACCAGGATGTTCCAGGTGAAGATCGGCATCCGGTACATCGTCATGCCCGGCGCGCGCAGGCAGACGACGGTGGTGATCATGTTGACCGCGCCGAGGATGGTGCCGAGACCACCGACGATCAGGCCGGAGATCCACAGGTCCGCGCCGACGCCCGGCGAGTGGATCGCGTCCGACAGCGGGGTGTAGGCGAACCAGCCGAAGTCGGCGGCGCCACCCGGGGTCAGGAAGCCGGACATCACGATCAGGCCGCCGAAGAGGTACAGCCAGTACGAGAACGCGTTCAGCCGCGGGAAGGCGACGTCCGGCGAGCCGATCTGCAGCGGCAGGACGAAGTTCGCGAAGCCGAAGAGGATCGGGGTCGCGTACAGCAGCAGCATCACCGTGCCGTGCATGGTGAACAGCTGGTTGTACTGCTCCTGGGAGAGGAACTGCTGCCCGGGCCGCGCCAGCTCGGTGCGGATCAGCATGGCCATCGCGCCGCCCGCCATGAAGAAGGCGAACGACGTGACCAGGTACATGATCCCGATCTGCTTGTGGTCCGTCGTGCGGAACAACCGCAGCAGGTACGAACCCTTAACCGACTCGCGCGCGGGGTACGGGCGCGTGGCGATCGGCTTGGGGGCTACGGCCGTCACTCCTGCCTCCAACACTGAAACCTTGTGGTGGTCATCGTCCGGCCACCGGGCCCGGGAGACCCCGATCCGGCGGCTTGGGGGGATCGTAGCCCTCGCTACCGACAGTCGCGCGCACCGGCTGGCAAGATCGGGGCGTGGCCGACGACTACACCCGTGCGGCGGTGCGCGCGGCCCGCGCCGTGACCGCCCGGCTGGGGCTGCCCGGCCACGATCCCGAAGTGCTCCACGAACGCTCGAACGTGCTGGTGAAGCTAGGTCCGCTGGTCGCCAGGGTGCCCGCGACGACCCGGCTGCTCCGCCCGGAACCGGCGGCCTGGCTGGCGCGGGACGTCGCGCTTTCGAGGTTCCTCACGGACCGTGGTGTGCTCGTCGTCTCACCCACCGCCGATCCCCCGGCCGGACCGCATTTCGCGGACGGCCTGCCGGTCACGCTCTGGCACCACACGCCGCACGATCCGGACCACCGCTACGCCCCGGACGTCGTCGCACGCTCGCTCGCCGAGGTGCACGCGGCCCTGCGCGAGTACCCCGGCGAGTTGCCCCGCCGCGGGCCGCTGGACGACCTGGAGCGGCTCCTCGACCGGCACGATTTCGACCCCCGCTTGCGTGCGGAAGCCGCGCGGGTCGAAGCCGGGCTGCCCGACGGTGCCGTCCAGCCGCTGCACGGCGACGCGCACCCCGGCAACCTGATCGCGACGGCGGCCGGGCCGTGCTGGCTGGACTTCGAGGACACCTGGCTCGGGCCGCTCGCCTGGGACCTCGGCATCCTGGCCCGGCAGGGCGGCCCGGAGTACCTGGCCGCCTACCCCGCCTCGGTGTCCGATGAGGCCCTTCGTGCGTACACGCGGCTGCGAGAACTCTTCGCCGTGGCATGGCGCTTCGTGATCGGCCAGCGGTTCCCGCACCGGCTTCCCGAAGCCCGCTCCGCGCTCGCTGCCTACTTCTCTTCTCCGTGAGTCGCGGGGTACCAGGACAGGATGGCCTCGACCACGCCCGCGGGGTCTTCGAGCGGGGTCAGGTGACCGGACTCCGGGAGCACCACGAGCGTTGCGCCGTCCATCACCTCGACGATCGCGCTCGCCGCGGCCACCGGGGTGATCCGGTCCTCCTCCCCGACGATGACCAGGGCGGGAACGCCGGAATCCCGCAGCAGGCCGAGGGAATCCGGCCGGGTCCGCAGCGCGAGCGCCGTCCACGAAACGCCGGCGGGCGGCTGGGACTCGATGATCTCCCGGACCGTCTCGACGAGCTCGGGACGCTTTTCACGCGTCGACGCGGCCAGCAGGTTCGGCAGGTTCGCCTCGGCGAGCCAGGATTTGATGCCCTCGCTCTCGACGCGGACCGCGACGTCCAGCCGCGTCTGGGCGGCCTCGGGCGTGTCGGGGGTGGCCTTGGTGTCGATGAGCACGAGCCCGCCGACCCGCTCCGGCGCGAGCCGCAGCACGGCCATCGCGAGGTAGCCGCCCATCGAGCAGCCGCCGAGCACGACGCGGTCGAGGTCCAGCCGGTCGAGCAGGGCGACGACGTCCCGCGCGGCGTCCTCGAGGCTCGGTTCGCGATCGGACTCCGGCAGCGGCGAGCGGCCGAGCCCGCGCTGATCGGGCGTGATCACCCGAAGGTGTGAAGCGAGGGGCTCGCGCACCGCGTTCCACATGCGGGAATCCAGGGGAAAGGCGTGGAGGAGGACCAGCGGCAGTTCGGTCATGCGCGTCATTTTGTCGGACCCCCTCGCTAGCTTCGCCGATGTGTTCACCGACATCGAAACTCCCCGGCTGCTGCTGCGTCCGCTCCACGAGGCGGACCGGCAGGCGATGGTCGACATCCACACCGACCCGCGGACCAACCGCTTCCACCCCGACCCACCCGACGTCCCGGGTGCGTCGGCGATGTTCTCGGACTGGCTGGCCCACTGGGCCGAGCACGGCTTCGGCTACCCCGCGGTCCTCGAACGCGGGGGCACCGAGGTGATCGGCATGTGCGGCGTGCGGCTGCGCGAGTTCCACGGCGAGAAGGTGCTGAACCTCGGCTACCGGTTCCGGCCGTCGGCGTGGGGGAAGGGGTACGCGGTGGAGGCGGGGCAGGCGGTCCTGGAGTGGTGCGCCCGCGAGCTGCCGTCCGTGCCGGTGCTGGCGAGCGTGAGCATCGCGAACAAGCCATCGCTGCGGGTGGCCGAGAGGCTGGGCTTCACGGAGTACACGGAGGAGATGTACGACGGCGCGATGTCCCGCCACTACCGGCGCTGAGCCGGGCGTTGTTTGAAAACTCCAGAGCGAAAGCCCGCGGGACTCACCGACGGCGCTGCGGCCGCCGCCGGGCCCGCGCTTCCCAGCAGGCCCGGTGCCAGTGCCGGCGGTCGGCGACCGACCCGGTCTCGTCGGCGGGCCAGACGACCAGGTGCGGCGTGCCCGGCCGGATCTCGTGGTCACAGCCGGGACAGCGGTAGACCTTGGTCGCCTGGCTCCCGGGCACGGTCCGCACGAGCCAGTCCCCGTCGGTGCCGGACTCGGCCCGCGCCCACCCGGTGGCGGCACCGAGGTCACGTTCGGGCGGCCCACCGTCCGAACGGCGGCCGGGACGGTTACGTCGTGGCACCCCCAGACGGTAACGGCCCCCACCCCGCCCGCCGTCACCCTCCCGACCCGACCCCAGGCACGCGTGTCGTCCCACCAGACACGCGAGTCGACCCTCCCCACACGCGAGTCGACCCTCCAGACACG